>JANPCW010000038.1:0-5581 GCA_031431155.1 Janthinobacterium sp.
ACAGGCGCGCGATAAAGGCGATCACGGAAATCGCGCCAACCAGCAGGGTACCAACCAACAACAATGCCAGCGGCCAATTCGACGCGGAGCGCCGGCCCGAACCGCTGTTGAACGCGCTGTCCCACTGCTCGTCGGGGGTCAACCCGATCACCAGCGATTCGATGAAGGCGGCGATCCAAGACAATGTGATGGGCACGATTTTGAAGAACCAGTTTTGCCCAGGTGCCAAGAGCGCGATGGCCAGCACCGCAGGCAGGCAGGCAAGGTGCAACCAGCCTGCCACGTCGCTTGCGCCGCGCAAGTAGAAGCGATGCGCGCCCACGCCGCCCAGCAACGTGGCCAGCATGGTGGCAAATGTCTTGTTTTTGTGGGGGGCGGCCATGGTCGATTGCTTTATGTTGTGCGGAAAGAGCGCAGTATCGGTCAAAACCGGGCTCCCGGCCTAGCTTTTTCAATGCACCGCGCTTGCCAGGGTTGCCAGAAAGTGCCGGTCTGGGCCATAATGTCCGATTCGCCCAAATTGCACACTCATACCGTTAAGGCTTGCTGCCCGACGGTAAAGCGCGCTATAATTTGCGGCTTTTTCCGTCTCAGCACACTTTTTGGAAATATTATGGTCGTTATTCGTTTAGCTCGTGGAGGCGCCAAGAAGCGCCCATTTTTCAACATCGTCGCTACAGATTCGCGCAATCGCCGCGATGGTCGCTTCATTGAGCGCATCGGTTTCTACAACCCGATGGCAGCTGGTGGCGAAGTGCCGTTCCGCATCACTGCAGACCGCTTGTCGTATTGGGAAGGCGTTGGCGCCCAGTTGTCGCCTACCGTCGCTCGCCTGGTTGCGGCCGGCAAAAAAGCAGCTTAAGTCGACTTCGTGAAATGACCGGTTTGACAGCACAGGCAGCATCCGGGGTGCAAATCCCTGACGATTTGACGCCGGTAGGCTATGTTTCCGGCGCCTACGGAGTCGCTGGCTGGGTCAGGGTAAAACCTTTCTCGGTCGACGCGGATGCCTTGTTGAGTGTGACAAGCTGGTGGTTTGACAAGCCGAGCTTGCATGACGTCGTCGTCAAGCAAGCCAAGATTCACGGCGGCGACGTCGTGGCCCAGTTGGTGGGTGTGGTAGGGCGGGATGCGGCAGAGGCGCTCAAGGGCGCTGCTGTACAAGTTCCGCGCAGCCAATTCCCGGCACTGTCTGCCGATGAATTCTATTGGTCCGATCTGATCGGGCTGACGGTAGAAAATTTGCAGGGTGAGGCCTTAGGGCAAGTCACCGACATGATGCACAACGGCGCGCAATCGATTTTGCGGATTACGCCGGTCGCGAACGAAGCAGCAGATGAGACCCCGGCGCCAGAGCGCCTGATCCCGTTTGTGGAGCAGTTTGTCAAGACGGTGGATCAGTCGGCGCGGAAAATTACGGTCGATTGGGGTCTCGATTATTGATCGTGGCGGCGGTTCGCTCATGCACTTAAAGCGAGAGCCCGATGCAATTTGACGTCGTGAGCTTGTTTCCGGAAATGTTCGCCGCGCTGACCCAGTCTGGTGTCACCCGGCGCGCTTTCGAACAAAAAAAATGTGGCGTGTCGTTTTGGAATCCGCGTGATTTCACGAGCGACAATCACCGCACCGTGGATGACCGGCCGTATGGCGGGGGACCCGGAATGGTGATGCTGGCCAAGCCGCTCGAGGCTGCGCTGGGCGCGGCCAGGCAGCGTCAGCTTGACGCAGGTTTGCCCAAGCCAAGGGTGGTGTTCATGTCGCCGCAGGGGCGTCCGCTCACCCACGAGAGGGTAATGCAGCTCACGGGCGAGCCCGGTCTGGTGTTGCTGTGCGGCCGCTACGAAGCGGTCGACCAGCGCCTGATCGAGCGCTGCGTCGATGAAGAAATCAGCCTTGGCGACTTCGTGTTGTCGGGCGGTGAATTGGCGGCGATGGCCCTGATGGATGCCGTGATTCGGCAGTTGCCCGGCGTGTTGAACACGGACGCCTCGGCGGTCGAAGACAGCTTCGTGAATGGCTTGCTCGATTCGCCCCATTACACGCGGCCCGAGACGTACGAAGGGCTAACGGTCCCGCCTGTGTTAATCGGCGGGAACCACGCCGAGATCGAGAAATGGCGGCGTCAGCGCATGCTGGAAGCGACTGCACAAAAGCGTCCGGATCTGCTGCTCAAGGCGCGCGCCGCCGGTTTGCTCTCGAGCGCGGATGAAAAGTTTTTATCGGGCTTGTAGGCAGGCCTCGATGTAGTTGTTGTCGGAAGTTGTTGTAACTAGTTGTTGTACCTGCAGCGGGCCGTTTGGCCCGCATGGAAAACCCCATCCTCTACTGGGCGAACGTCAAGTTCAATGCGCCAGCAAGATGGTTTATGGAGTAATAAAAATGAACTTGATTCAGCAATTAGAGCAAGAAGAAATTGCCCGTTTGGGCAAGACTATTCCTGATTTCGCCCCTGGCGATACCGTGATCGTCAACGTCAACGTGGTCGAAGGCACGCGCAAGCGCGCCCAGGCCTACGAAGGCGTCGTAATTTCCCGTCGTAACCGTGGCTTGAACTCGAACTTCATCGTTCGCAAGATCTCGTCCGGCGAAGGCGTCGAGCGTACGTTTCAGCTGTATTCCCCGCTGATCGCGTCGATCGAAGTCAAGCGTCGCGGTGATGTGCGTCGCGCCAAGCTGTACTATCTGCGTGAGCGTTCCGGTAAATCGGCGCGGATCAAAGAGAAACTGCCAAACCGCCGCGTTACGGCGAAAGCAAGCGCTAAATAAGCCGAACCGAACCGCGCGTTCGGCTTGGATCGAAGGGGCGCCCGCGGGTGCCCCTTTTTTGCTTTGGCGGCCCGCCAGGGCGCACGCTGGAGGTTGTTCCGTTGGCCATCTACCCTTTCGATCCCGAACAATTGCCGGTTGACGCGATCGCCGGCGAACCCGGCCTGGCAATCGAGCGCCTGCGCGCCGACTGGTTGCGCGCGCGCTTTGCCAACCCGCCATCATCATGGCAGCCCGAAGCGGCCGACCCGGCGTGGGGGCGCTATGCCACGGCCTCGCCCACGGCCGCCTCGGTCCTGCTGCCACTGGCGCTGCGCGAGGACGGGCCGACCATCGTCCTAACCCAACGCACCGAGCACTTGACCGATCATGGCGGCCAGATCAGCTTTCCGGGCGGGCGCTCCGAGCCTGGCGATGCCTCGCCGATCATCACCGCGCTGCGTGAAACCGAGGAAGAGATCGGGCTGGACCGGCGCCATGTCGAGGTGATCGGCACCTTGCCCGACTACTACACCGGCACCGGCTATCGGATTACGCCTGTGGTCGGCCTGATCCGCCCGCCGTTTGACTTGCGCGCCGACCCCTGCGAAGTTGCGGAAATCTTCGAAGTGCCGCTGGCCTACCTGATGGATGGTTTGAACCACCAGCGCCGCTCGGTCGATTTACCGGGCGGGGCGGGGCGGCGCTCGTTTTACGCCATACCCTACGATCGCTTCTTTATCTGGGGCGCCACGGCTGGTATGCTGCGGAACTTGTTTCATTTCCTGCGTGCATAAAACGTGCGAAAAGTTTGATTCCGGCACTTGTCTGCGCTATGGTAGCGCATCGAGGCATTGCCGCCTAAAAGGACGTTCATGACATTTCTTTCCATTCTATGCGCGCTGCTGCTCGAGCAAATCTAGCCGTTGCGTGCAGATAATCTGATCTATGCCGAAATCAAGGCCCTTGCGCTGCGCATCGAGACCGGCTTCAATGCCGGACACCCGCGCCACGGCCTGATGGGCTGGTTCCTGATGGTGGGCGCCCTGATGCTGCCGACCGGGTTGATCTACTGGATTTTGATCCACTACAATCTGCCCATCCTCGCATTCGCCTGGAATGTCTTGATCGTCTACCTGACGCTTGGCTTTCGGCACTACAGCCATTTTTTTACATCGATCCAGCTGGCCCTGAACGGGGGCGATGAAGCCGGTGCGCGCGCGCTCCTGGCCCAATGGACCAAACAGGACACGGTTGGGATGGAAGCGGGCGAAATTGCGCGGATCGCCGTCGAAAAGTCGCTGATCTCAACCCATCGCAACGTGTTCGGGGTATTTTTCTGGTTCCTGATGCCGCTCGGACCTGCATGCGCCGTGATGTACCGCGTGGCCGAGTACCTGGCGCGCGCCTGGAACGAGCCCGAGCACATGCACAATGAGGAATTTGGCCGGTTCGCCGCGCGAGCGTTTTACTGGATCGATTGGATTCCGGTGCGCCTGACAGCCGTTGCATTCGCGGTGGTCGGCAATTTCGAAGACGCGATCTACGCCTGGCGCAATTTCGCGCAGCGCTGGCAAGATGAATCGGTCGGGATCATTTTGGCGGCCGGCGGCGGCGCGATGGGCGTGCGCCTGGGCACCCCGCTGGAAAATGCCAGCAAGGTGTTGCCGGCCGATGCAGCGATGGTCGATTCCACCGACACCGAGGGCGAGAGCCTGCCGGGCGAAGAACCAAGCGTGCGGGCCCTGCAAAGCACGGTTGGCCTGGTCTGGCGCGCGCTGCTGTTGTGGATGATGTCGCTGTTGCTGATGTCGGGCGCGGTGTGGCTGGGGTGACGCGGGGCGCGCAATTTGGCGTGCCGCACGGTCGCTTGTCGACGGCAATACTAATTCAGGTCTTCTATAAGATATAATATGTAAGAACTCCACAAGAGTTGAATGACCGGCCTGGCGCACCTGCCAGGATCATCCACGCTCTAATCCTTGTCTCATCAAGCCGCCCCTATGGCCGAGTTAGCTAAAATCAAAAAAGAACTTGCAATCGAGTTCTTTATCCTAGGTCTCACCCTCGATGGCAAGCAGTTTCGGCCCAGCGATTGGGCTGAGCGCCTGTGCGGGGTGATGTCCTGTTTCCGCCCCGACGGCTCAGGCGGCCCCAATGCGCATCTGCAGTTCTCCCCCTACGTGCGTCCGACCGTACTCAATGGCGTCAAGTCGGTGGTGATCAATGCCCGTCTGAACGACCTGGAGCCGATGGCTTACCAGTTCGTCGTCGACTTTGCAAAAGACAACAACCTGCAGGTGGTCGATGCCTGCTTCCTGCCGTATCCCGGCGAAAAAAAACCGTAGCGCCGGACCGGCACCGCGCACATCCCCCATTCCGGTCATTGCTGTGAAGGCATTGGAAGGCTTTGATTCAAATCAATGCCGCCCAGTAGTGCTGCGGTAGCGTGTAGTTCAGAGCGCGCGCTTTTCGCGCGAATGGGACGGAGGACACCATGCGTATTGGAGAAATTTGCACGATGCAAACGGTGCACTGCAAGCGCGACTTGACGGTGCAGGACGCAGCCATGCTGATGCGCAACCACCATGTGGGAGACCTGGTCGTCGTCGAGCAACCGAATGGCGAGCGGGTACCGGTGGGGATCATTACCGATCGCGATATCGTAGTGTCGGTCATCGCGCTGGGATTGGATCCGCGCAGCTTGCTGGTGGGCGACATCATGATCGAAGAACTCATGACCGCCACCGAGGACGAGGACGTCTACGAAACCATCGAACGCATGCGCTTCAAGGGGATTCGGCGCTTGCCTGTAGTCAACAGTTTGGGCGGGCTG
>JANPCW010000039.1:0-2337 GCA_031431155.1 Janthinobacterium sp.
GCATCGCCGCGCTGGTGCCACGCAGAAAAGAGCGGCGTGAGTTTTGTTGCATCAATAGATTTTTAAACATTTTTTTCTCCATGGCTTGAGCTGCACCGTTCAGACCAATCTGCCAGTGCAGGAATTGACAGCGTAGGACAATAAAGATACTTTGTACAGTTAAATATGTTTAAAGTGTTTTTTAAACAGGCTGATGTAAAATAGGCACCAGACGATGGCCATCGACTCTCGATTCATGGGACGGACGTATGCTTGAAATGTTAGGAAGTCGACAAAAGCAATTGCTTAGGCTTTTGCTGAAACATAAAGCGGGGATGACCGCCGATGAGTTGTCGGAGAAACTTGCGATCACGCGCAATGCCGTACGACAACACTTGGCGGCTCTGGAGAATGACGGACTGGTAAAAAAAGGCCTAACACGGGCCTCCGGCGGGCGGCCCGAGCAACTCTATGCATTGACCGTTAAGGGCAATGAGTGCTTCCCGCGTCACTACGCATGGTTCGCGCAACTATTGATCGAATCGGTCGAGCAGGAAGCGGGAGTTGACAGCTTGGGAAAACGACTCGGGACGATGGGCGAGCAAGTGGGGAAACGGCTGCGGGCCCAACATCCCGAACTGGTGCACCGAGACGAAAAGGTCCGCAAACTGTCGGAAATCATGGAACAGCTTGGATACGATGCGCGCAGCACCGGGAGCGCCACGGAGGACGTGATCGAGGCTGATAACTGTGTGTTTCACACGCTTGCATTGAGCAACCCGCACATCTGCCAGTTCGACTTGGCCCTGCTGGCAGCCTTTACCGATAGCTCGGTTGAGCACCAGGAGTGCATGGCCAAAAGCGGAAATGTTTGCCGTTTCAAGTTTAACCCCAAGGATGCGGGATAACACCGCATGAGTAAAGCGCAACGGGCATCGCCACCAAATCGCGTAGTAAAATTTCTTGCATTCATAGTATTTATGTAGTAAATTTACACATCCGCCCGACCTAGTTGCGCGCACCGATTTCTCTCCATGCTCACCACTTCTCGCTATCACTATTATGGCTATTAACGATTTTGACCTGGTTCTGTTCGGCGGCAGCGGCGACTTGTCGATGCGCAAATTACTGCCTGCAATGTACGCGCGCGACGTCGCCAAGGACCTGCCTGCAAATTCCCGCATCGTATGCGTCGGGCGGCATGAGTGGTCGCAGAAGGAATTCCTCGATACTGTCGAGACGACGTCCAGGCCGCATATCAAGGCGTCGACCATCAAGCCCCCGCTGTGGGAAAAATTCTGCGCGCGCATTGTGTACGTGTCGCTCAACGCGACCGATACGGACAGCTACGGTCCGCTGGTGGAAGCCCTGCGCCCCGACCCGGAACTGACCCGCGTCTATTATCTGGCAACGCCGCCCCACCTATTCGCCCAGATCTGTGCCAACCTGGCCGCCAACCAACTGGTCACGCCCAACTCGCGCGTGGTGCTCGAAAAGCCGCTTGGGCGCGACCTGGCCAGCGCCAAGCAAATCAACGCGGAAGTCGGTCAGGTGTTCGCCGAATCGCAGATCTACCGGATTGACCATTACCTGGGCAAGGAAACCGTGCAAAACCTGCTGGCTCTGCGCTTCGGCAATATCTTGTTCGAGCCGCTGTGGCGCCGCGAGTGGATTTCCGACGTGCAGATCACGATCGCAGAGGAAATCGGCGTGGGCAACCGGATGGGCTATTACGATACCTCCGGCGCCCTGCGCGACATGCTGCAAAACCACTTGCTGCAATTGCTGTGCATCGTCGCGATGGAGCCGCCGACCTCGATCGCCCCGGATGCGGTGCGCGACGCCAAGCTGCAGGTGCTGCGTTCGCTCAAGCGTTTCACGCCCGTTACCCTGGCGCAAAACATCGTGCGCGGCCAGTACCGCGCCGGCCATGTCGATGGCAAGCCGGTGCCCAGCTACCGTGACGAACCGGACGCGCCTGAGCACTCGCGCACCGAAACCTTCGTCGCGCTAAAAGCGGAGATCGACACCTGGCGCTGGGCCGGCGTGCCGTTCTACCTGCGCACCGGCAAGCGCATGGCCGATAGCTTGGCCGAGATCGTGGTGCGCTTCAAGACCATTCCGCATTCGATCTTTGCCCAGCCGACCAGCAGTTTCCAGCCCAACTGCCTGGTGATCCGATTGCAACCGGATGAAGGCCTGCGCATGAACCTGATGGCGAAAACACCGGGCGACGGTATGCGGCTCAAACCGGCCGAGCTGGAACTCGATTTCCGCGAATCGTTCAAGACCCCGCGCATGGATGCCTACGAGCGCCTGTTGCTCGACGTGCTGCGCGGCCAACTGACCCTGTTCATG
>JANPCW010000040.1:0-2230 GCA_031431155.1 Janthinobacterium sp.
CATGCCACCAACCGCAAGTTCGTGCGGATGGCGCTGGGCGGGGTACGCGACGAAGCCGAGATCCGCGGCCATCGTCGCACCTATATCGGCTCGATGCCGGGCAAGATCTTGCAAAGCCTGGCCAAGGTCGGCGTGCGCAATCCCCTGTTCTTGCTCGATGAAGTGGACAAGATGGGCGCCGACTTCCGCGGCGACCCTTCGTCGGCGCTGCTCGAAGTGCTAGATCCGGAGCAGAATCATACGTTTTCGGACCACTATATCGAAGTCGACTTCGACTTGTCGGACGTGATGTTCGTGGCGACCTCGAACTCGTACAACATCCCGCCGGCGCTGCTGGACCGGATGGAAGTGATCCGCCTGTCCGGTTACACGGAAGATGAAAAGACCAATATCGCACAGCGCTATTTGTTGCCCAAGCAAGTCAAGAACAACGGCTTGAAGGAAGATGAAATCCTGGTGGCCGAATCGGCCCTGCGCGACATCATCCGTTACTACACACGCGAAGCCGGCGTGCGTTCACTTGAGCGCGAAATATCGAAGATCTGCCGCAAGGTGGTCAAGATGCTGCTGCTGAAAAAGCAGGACAAGAAGGTCACCGTTTCATCCAAGAACATCGACAAGTTCCTGGGAGTGCGGCGCTACGACTACGGCATGGCCGAGAAAGAAAACCAGGTGGGCCAGGTAGTCGGGCTGGCATGGACCGAAGTGGGCGGCGACTTGCTGACCATCGAGGCGGTGGCCATGCCGGGCAAGGGCGGTATCATCCGCACCGGCACGCTGGGCGACGTGATGAAGGAATCGATTGAGGCGGCCCGTACTGTCGTGCGCAGCCGCGCCAACCGGCTCGGCATCAAGAATGACGTGTTTGAAAAAAGCGACATTCACATCCACGTGCCGGAAGGCGCAACCCCGAAGGACGGTCCGTCTGCCGGGGTGGCGATGACGACCGCGCTGGTGTCGGTGTTTACCGGCATTCCGGTACGCGCCGACGTAGCGATGACGGGCGAAATCACCTTGCGCGGCGAAGTCTTGCCGATCGGCGGCTTGAAGGAAAAACTGCTGGCGGCGCATCGCGGCGGGATCAAGACCGTGCTCATTCCCGAGCAGAACGTGAAGGACTTGGCCGAGATTCCCGACAACGTCAAGAACAAGCTCGAAATCGTTCCGGTGCGCTGGATCGACAAGGTGCTCGAGATCGCGCTGGAACGTCATCCGGTGCCTCTGGTCGAGGTCGCCGCAGTTGATGCCGTTGCGGCGGTGGCCGCCAAGCCGGACACGCAAGGCGAGGTCGTCAAGCACTAGGTTTTCCCTTATCGGCAACAATGCAAACAAGCGCTCCCGTAGCGCTTGTTTGGTTTTATGCGTGCGATCGATGTGTTGTTGATGCTGATAATGAGTTTATAATCGGCAACAATGCAAAGATGATCGAATTTGCGCATGACGAATCAACCTTTATAACGGGGACGCTAGTGAATAAGACTGAATTAATCGGCCACATTGCCACGACCGCGGACATTTCGAAAGCGTCGGCAACGCGCGCCTTGGACGCGATGATCGATGCGGTAAAAATGACCTTGAAACAAGATGGAAGTGTCACGCTGGTTGGATTCGGCACTTTTTCGGTCAGCGAGCGGGCCGCCCGCACAGGACGCAATCCGCGCACCAAGCAAGAAATCAGGATCGAGGCGGCCAAGGTCCCGAAATTTAAAGCTGGCAAAGGGCTCAAGGATGCAGTAAACTAATGTCCTTCGGTTGTGGTGACAAACGACCGGATATTTGGCGACTCATGCGTATGTGGTATGTGTAATGCGTTTGGGGGTTTAGCTCAGTTGGTAGAGCGGCGCCCTTACAAGGCGTAGGTCGGGAGTTCGAGCCTCTCAGCACCCACCAAGCTTTGGACACGCTGAAAGTAGGTTGTATCGTTTAGAAGCCGATGGAGTGGTAGTTCAGTCGGTTAGAATACCGGCCTGTCACGCCGGGGGTCGCGGGTTCGAGTCCCGTCCACTCCGCCAAAACTCAAAAAGGGGCGAACGATTGTTCGCCCCTTTTTTCTTATCTGGATGAGCCATGTTCGAGTCGATTCGAAAACACCAGCGCATTTTGCAATTCGTGCTCTTGTTATTGATCTTTCCCGCTTTTGCACTATTTGGTGTTTCCGGGTATCAAAAATTCCTTTCGGACACCGACGAAGTCGCAAGCGTCAAGGGCGAGGCGATTTCTCGGCAGGAGT
>JANPCW010000041.1:0-9313 GCA_031431155.1 Janthinobacterium sp.
CGACAGCGCATCGTGCGCCGATTCATGCAGCAGGCCGTTGGCCGCGCACAGGTGTTCCAGCCGAAAGCTCGGGCGGCCATCCTCGCGCGTGGGCCATTCGATGCCTTCGGGACGCAGCGCATAGGTGGTGCGCACCACATCGAGGATATCCCAGCGGCCGCACTGATTTTGCCACTCACGCGCGTAGGGATCGATCAGGTTGCGCCAAAACAGGAAACGGGTGATTTCGTCATCAAAACGGATTGTGTTATAGCCCACGCCGACCGTGCCGGACTGCGCGAACGCCGCCTCGATCACGGCGGCAAACTGATGCTCGGGCACACCCCATTCCATGCATTGCTGAGGTGTAATGCCGGTAATCAGGCAAGACTGGGGATCGGGCAGGAAATCGGGCGCAGGCTGGCAATACAGCATGATCGGTTCGCCAATCTCATTGAGGTCGGCATCGGTGCGAATGGCGGCAAACTGGGCCGGGCGGTCGCGCCGAGGCTGCGCGCCAAAGGTTTCGTAGTCGTGCCAAAGAAAAGTCTGGGTAGTCATAGCGATCGCTTGAGGCTTGAGGTAGGAGGATGACTTTAGTCGGGGCTAAGTTGCTGGTGCCATTATACGAAATAGGCGTACGCAGTGATCGTGCTCAAGCGGGGTGTTCGATGGAAGTTACAGGGCAACCCGGTTGCGCCCGCCATCCTTGGCGCGGTAAAGCGCGGCATCGGCCGCTGCGATCAAGCCTTGATCGTCATGCCCTTCGGCCAGGCACGCCACGCCAAGCGATGCGGTAATGTGCGGCAGAGGCAGACGCATGTCGGCAAAAATGACCGATTGCTGCATCCGTTCGCACAGTCGCCCGGCCACCATTTGCGCGATTTGCTCGCTGGTGTCGGGCAAGATGACCATCAATTCTTCACCTCCATAGCGCACCGCGAAATCAGCCGGACGCAGCGCGGCGCGCAAGGCGCCGGCCGCGGCGCGCAGGGCCGCATCGCCTGCTACGTGGCCATTGGTGTCATTGAAGCGCTTGAAATGATCCAAGTCGAGCATGATCACCGCAAGGGGGCTATTTGAACCGCGCGCGCCTGCAATCATGGCCGGCAGCCGATCGTCGAGCCAGGCCCGGTTGTAGAGGCCGGTCAAGCCATCGACCATCGACAACTGACGATAAAATTCGCCCAGCTTTTGCTTGCGCCGCAGTTGCGCGTTGGCGGCCCGGACCCGGAACGATAACAGTCGCAGCAAATTGCGCGCAACGTCATTGGACTGGTCAATCAATTTCCACACCAGATCGGCTTCGATCACCAGCAGATCGGTTTCTTGCATGGCAGTAATGGCTGCCAAGTTCATTTCTTCATCGAGCACTGATTGTTCGCCCACGCTTTCGCCCGGCAGTACCTTGTTGGGCGCGCCGTCGGCCGTGCCGGTATGGCTGTCACTGGCAACCGCAAGGGCGCCGCGCAAGACAATGTACAGGCGGGCGCGCTGGCGATCGGCCACCATCTGGCCTTGCGCAAGGCGCACCACAGCACAGTCAGCCAACAGCCCGGCGACCTGTTCGTTGCCCGAACCGCGGAATAATTGCAAGTGCGCGATCGTGTAGCCGGAGGTGCCGAAGGTGCTGATCTGTTCCAAAATAGTCTCTCGAGATTCATGGTGCCGGGCGCGCGTGGCGAGTCCATCATAGCGCAAACGATGCTGTAACGAAACAATGTCCTGCGAGGCAGGCCGTCGGGTGACTGCATATTTCTGGCATTTGATGGCGCGGCTGTGGTTCAATAGCACGCGATGAATAGTCTATTTTTTGTGGGTGGCATATGAAGTACACGGACGCCGTTGGTTGTGAGCATGTTGCAGATTGCAGTGCGCGGATTGTATCGCTGGTGCCGTCGCTCACTGAATTGTTATGCGACCTGGGGCTGGCGAGCTCGCTCGTGGGCCGCACCGGTTTCTGCATTCATCCGGCCGATATCGTGCCGCTCATCCCCAAGGTGGGTGGCACAAAAGACGTCAACATCCAAAAAATCCGGGCCCTGGCGCCGACCCACGTCGTGGTCAATATCGATGAAAACGAAAAGCTGACGGTCCAGGCGCTGGCCGAGTTCGTGCCCAGTATCGTCGTCACCCATCCGATCAGGGCGCGCGATAATCTGGCACTCGCCCGTCTGATGGGCGGTATTTTTTGCGCTGAAGAAAAAGCAGAGGCTTGGTGCGCCGCATTTGAACAGGAATACGCCGCCTTGCATGCCGCGCCAAAACCGCCGCCGCAAACAATGCTTTACTGCATCTGGCAGGATCCTTGGATGAGCATTTCGCGCGACACCTACATCGCCAATATGCTTGCCGAAATTGGCTGGGCTGTGCCCGATCTGGGGAGCGATGCGCGCTATCCCCGCTTTGAATGGTCGCAACAGTTGCTGGGCGGGATAGACGGCGTGCTGTTGTCGAGCGAGCCGTATCGTTTTACCAAACAGAATGTCGATGCGCTTGAAAAGCAAATCGGCAAGCCGGTCCAACTGGTGGATGGCGAAATGCTGTCCTGGTATGGCAGCCGCTCGCTGGCCGGCCTGCGCTATTTGCGTCAATTGCGGGCGGCGCCCGGGGACGGTAGCGTATTGGAACGCGAATAATAAGGGCGCCGTAAGGCGCCCAAGGTTGTCCTGCTTATTTGCTGCTTATATGCTGCTTATTCGCTGGTTTCGTCGGTTTCAACGTCCGATTCGATGTTCGATTCGGTCTTGGCGCTGGCATGACGCTTGCTGTCGTGGAGCTTGCCTAGGGCGCTGTCGATCGCGCGCTTGAGTTTGTCGGAAGCCCCCGAGATTGCTTGATGCAAGGTTGCCGAGTGGTCGCTCACTGCGATCGTATTGTAGCCCGTCAGGCGCGCTTCGATCATGCAGCGGTTGTCGCCGTCAGCGGACTTCTCATTCTTGTTGTCGCTGAGGTGAACATCGATCCGGCTGATCTGTTCGGCAAAGCGGTGCACGGCGGCGCCCACGACGGTTTGCACATGTTCGGATAACCCTGCGGTGCGTTCGATAGTGCTGTCTGTGTTGATATTAATTTGCATGTGGTCACTCCCGGTTACGGTAATTCAAAAAATAAATCCAGCCAACCTTGTTCGACGCCCGGCTCCGGCGCGTGCAATACCAACCCGAGCGACATCGATTGATTGGCGCATGATTTATCTTACTCCCTTTCCACCCTCTGGCGGGTACCCAATCGCGCGGTAGCGCCGGATAGTCGATCAGGAGCGGATCATCCCGGCCGCGATATTGATCGACAAACCGAGAATGACGAGATTGAAAAAAAAGCTCAGAATCGATTGCCCAAGCACAAGTTTACGCATGGCCCGCGTCATCACGGCTACGTCCGAGGTCTGCGCCGTGACCGCGATCGTGAACGAAAAATAGAGGAAATCCCAGTAATCCGGCTGCTGCTCCCGGTCGGGAAATTGGAGCGGCAAGGCGTCGGCAGGCGCGCGGTAAAACTGGTGCGCGTAGTGAAAACAAAACAAGGTTCCGACCAGGAACCATGAACCGAACAGCGTCAGGCCGGTGAACCCGTAGTGCAGCAAACGCTGATCCGGCGCCAGTGCATCGGTACCGGCCAATTCGCTAATGATCGCCGTCAGGCTCAGGACGGCGGCCACCGACAGGGTCGCCAGTACCAGGGCCGCGCTCTCGTCCTGCTTGGCGGCGACCGCTTTGACCTTGGCATGGTCGGCCCGCATCATCATCACCCCCATGGTGAGTAAGTAAGCCCAGACCGCGGCATTCCAGCCGATCAGTACCCGCGTCAGCCAACGATCGGTGCCGGGAATCAGCACCGCTACCAGCACGCCCAGCGCGATCGCCAGGCTCAGGTGGGGGCGGCTACGAACAAAACGATGCACCAGCAGATGAATCTTCATGCTTGCCCGAGTAGGTAATGTACGCCTATCTTACTGCGCGATTGGCTTGACCGGCGCGTTGCGCGTCGCTGGCCCCCGTTCTTTCTCGGCATGGGGAAAGCGATCCATGCGCGAGAGCACGGGAAAGCCCAGCGCCCACATCACCGTCACGATCAGGGTGGCGCCGCCGCCCAGCAGGATCGCGGGAATCAGCCCGAACCAGCCGGCGGTGATGCCGGACTCGAATTCGCCCAGCTCGTTGGAGGCGCCGATGAACACGGAATTGACGGCGCTCACCCGGCCGCGAATGGCGTCGGGCGTTTCAAATTGGACCAGCAGGTGACGGATATACACACTCACCATATCGCCGGCGCCCATCAAGAACAGGGCCAGCAATGCAATCAGGAAACTAGTCGACATCCCAAGCACCACGGTCGAGGCGCCGAACACGGCAACCCCGCCAAACATCCAGAGGCCGGCCCGGCGCGTGATCGGATAAAACGCCAGCGCAACCGAGCACAGTGCCGCACCGATGCCGGGTGCGGTGCGCAGCAGGCCAAGGCCGGTCGGCCCGACCTGCAGCACGTCGCGCGCATAGGCCGGCAACAGGGCGGTGGCGCCGCCAAACAGGACGGCGAACAGGTCGAGCGACATGGCGCCGAGCACCACTGGACGCGACCACACGAAACGCATCCCTTCCAGCACCGTGTGCCAACTGGCCGGCGCCAGATTGATGACCTGCGGCGCCGGGCGCGTCCGGCTCATCAGGAGCACCGACAACACCAGCAAACTTGACGAGCTCATGTAGACCACGTTCGGTCCGGCCAGGTACAGCAAGCCGCCCACGGTCGGTCCTAGGATGACGGCGATGTGAAAACTCGAGGAGCTGAGCGCGACGGCCTTGCTGAAACTTTCGGGCGGCACCAGATTGATCAGCACTGCCTGGGTGGCCGGCATCATGAATGCGCGCGCGCTTCCGAACAGCACCAGGATGGCAAATATCGGCCACACCGCGCCAGCACCGCTGAGGGTAAATCCCAGCAGCAGCAGGCTGCATAGCAACTGGGCGCACAAGCACAGGGTAATGATGTTGCGGCGGTTGTAGCGGTCGGCAGCATGGCCGGCCAACAGGATCAGGACCAGGAAGGGCCCAAACTGCGCCAGCCCGATCAAGCCGAGGGCGAACAGGCTGCCCGTCAATTCGTACACCTGCCATCCGATGGCCACACTTTGCATTTGCACGGCGACCGTTCCAAGAATGCGCGCAGTCAGGTAAAACGCAAAATTGCGGTGCCGCAGCACGCTAAAGCCGTTCGATGGAGCAAGCAATGACATAGGGATTTTCTGGGCTACACTGGCCGAGGTGGATTAAAATGATGCCTGAGGGAACGGTCTGATCCTATTGTGCCCGATCTCACCGTTCGCCGCAGCATTGCGGGCGTTTCGCCCCCGTTCACGCCTTTTTCATTTCCAATCCAATCCGTATCTCCATGCAAAGAACAATTTTTGATACGCCCATTGTCAATACGCTGATGCGCTGGGCCTCGGCCGCGGTGTTGCGCCTGATGGGGTGGAAGGCCGAAGGCGTGCGCCCGGACCCGCCCAAGTATGTGCTGATCGCGGCGCCCCACACCAGCAACTGGGACTTCCCCATCACCTTGATGCTGTGCTTTGTGCTGCGTCTGCGTGTGCACTGGGTCGGTAAGTCGACCCTGTTTCCCTGGGGTGCGGGTTGGCTGGCGCGCTGGTTGGGCGGGATAGCGGTCGACCGCAGCGCCAAGAGCAACATGGTACAAAGCACGATTGACGCGTTTGGGCGGGCCCAGCGGCTCGCAGTCATTGTCGCGCCCGAAGGCACGCGCGGCAAGGTCACGCACTGGAAGACGGGTTTTTACCACATCGCGCACGGGGCCGGCGTACCGATCGCGATGGCCTACCTCGACTTTGAGCGCAAGGCGGGCGGCATCGGCCAGATGTTCGAGCCCAGCGGCGACATCGCGCGCGATATGGAACAGATCCAGCAATTCTATCGAGGCATCCGCGGCAAGCACGGCGACCGGTTTGACGCCGACCAGATCCGCAAGCGCGACTAGCGCTGCGGCTGCCGGCGCCAGTGGCTGCGCTAAGGTCGGGCCAAATCGGCCTCGGTGGTGAAGGCGTCGGCATAAAACTCCTCGGCCGGCAAATGACAGTTTTGGACGAAATCCTGTTGGGCAGCATCGACCATCACCGGCGCGCCGCACGCATAGACCTGGTAGCCTGACAGGTCCGGAAAATCGGCCATCACGGCGCGGTGCACGAATCCGGTACGCCCGCTCCAGTTGTCTTCCGGCAGCGCGTCCGAGATCACGGGCACGTAGGTAAAGTTGGGCAAGCTCGCGGCCCACTCCTGGCACAGCGCGTTCATATACAAATCGTGCGGCCGGCGCCCGCCCCAGTACAAGCGCATCGGCCGCGTCGATTTCAGATCGATCATGTGCTCGACCAGCGCCTTGATCGGCGCAAACCCGGTGCCCGACGCCAGCAGCACGATGGGCTTGTCCGAGTCTTCGCGCAGGAAGAAGGTGCCGAGCGGGCCCTCAAAGCGCACGATGTCGCGCTCCTTCATGCTGTTGAATACCTGTTCGGTGAACAGGCCGCCGGCCATGTACCGGACGTGCAGGGTAATCGGGCCGTCCAGCGACGGTGCGCTGGCCATGCTGTAGCTGCGCCGTTTGCCGTCGCGCAGCAGAAATTCGATGTACTGGCCGGCGCGGTATTGCAGGCGTTCGTTGGCGGGCAGCTGCAGGGAGATGACGGCCACATCCGGCGCGACTTTCTCGATCGTGGCCACCCGTGCTGGCATTTTTTTTATGGGGAAATCGGCGCTGCCGGACACCTCGCGCGCCTCGATCACCAGATCGTCCTGCGCGCTGGCGCAGCACAGCAGCGCCAAGCCCTGGGCGCGTTCCTCCGGCGTGAGCGCGCGTTGCTGATGGGCACGGTGTTCAACGCTGCCCTGCACAATCTTGCCCTTGCAGGTGCCGCAGGCGCCGTTCTTGCAGCCGTAAGGCAAGCCGATGCCGGCCCGGATCGCCGCGGCGAGGACGGTTTCGTCTGGTTCGCAACTAAACTGGTGGCCGCTCGGTTGGACGGTTACTTGGAAAGTCATACAATCCTTCAATGAACAACAAAACGATACAGAAAATCAAGCGGCCGCGCCTACTCATTCTCGGCTGCGGCGACGTAGGAATGCGGCTCTTGCCGATGCTGCGGGCGCGCTTTCGGGTGTTCGCCGTGACCAGCCGGCACGAGCGCTGCGCCGAGCTGCGCTCGGCTGGCGCGATCCCGATTGTTGCCGATCTGGACCAACCGGCCAGCCTGACTCGTCTGGCGCGGCTGGCGCCTTACATCGTGCATCTTGCGCCCCCCCAATCGGAAGGCCGGCTCGATCGCCGCACGCGCAATCTGGCCGCCATTTTACCCGAGCACGCGCGCTTGGTTTATATCAGTACCAGCGGTGTGTACGGCGATTGCGCCGGCGCGCTGATCGATGAAACGCGTCCGGTGGCGCCGCAAAGCCCGCGCGCGCAGCGGCGGGTCGATGCCGAGCAAGTCTTGCGGGCTTGGGCCAGGCGCCGAAACGGCAAGCTGGCCATCCTGCGCGTGCCCGGGATTTACGCCAGCGACCGCTTGCCCATCAGGCGCTTGCAGCAGGGCACACCGGCCCTGACGGCCGAGGACGACGTGTTCAGCAACCACATCCACGCCGACGATCTGGCGCACATCATCGTGCGTGCGCTGTTTCGGGCACTGCCGGGGCGCGTCTACCACGCCGTCGATGACAGCCAGCTGCAGATGGCGCAGTATTTCGATGCCGTGGCCGATGCGTTCGCCTTGCCGCGAGCGCCGCGCCTGGCGCGTGCGGCGTTGGTGCAGGTGGTGTCGCCGATGTTGCTGTCATTCATGTCGGAATCGCGCCGTATGCAAAACCACCGGATCAAGGCCGAGCTCGGCGTGCGCCTTCGTTACCCCCTGGTGCAGGAAGCCGTGCAGCGGATGGCTGTAAAATAGCGCGCTGAAAACACGATCCTTGAAGAGGCGCCACCCATGACATACGAAGAATTTCTCGACGAAGTAACGACTATCCTCGCTGAACTTTATGAACTCGACGATGCTGCGGCCATAAAGTTGGTGGTTGATGCACAGGCAGCCGATTTTTTTGTTCTGCACGACGACCAGCCTGAGATGCGTACGGTCGAGCAAGCGAAAAAAGATGCAATAACACTGTTCGAACGTAAGCAGAACAAGCAGCAAACGCAGGAAAAGCAGCAGCAACGGGTACGGCAGAAAAAATAATGGGTGGGAGGCAGCCCCTTAACGACACCCTAGCGAAGGCCGCACGCGGAGCGCGGGCTAGGGTGAGCACCTGAAATGCGGACTGGGAGGACCCGGCCAAAAGCAGGCACTGAAGTTGGTGCTGGTTTGATGTTCCTGTCCCGCCCCCTGGGCAGCTACTGTAGTTTGATAGTTGTCGCCCAAACGTGTACGTGTGAAAACTCGGCAGCACGTGATTCAACGTAATCGTCAATGATTACAGCATTCCCTCCCACGTAACAGGCTTTCTTCTTCAGCTCGGCATAAGCCTCGTCTTCCAGCTTGGCATTGCCGCCAAAGAACATGTTTTGCTGAACGTGTGATTCGATCTGAGCCAGGGTCTCAAATTTTCCTTCCGGCTTGGTTTTCTTGAAAAAGGTTACCTCGCACACCGACAGGTTCGCTTGGTACTTTGCATCGATGATTTTGACCGTGCTCGTCGTCGAGCATGCGCTCAACAACACGAGCACTAGAGGCAGTACGGCAATTAGTTTTATCCTAATATGTCTCACGTGTTTTATCGCCTCATGGATCGCTGGTTGAAGCCTCCTGCCGTAAAATGACAGGAGGCAGACAGGCCCTTACGTCGCCATTTTTACCATTTCATCGACCATCTGACACGACCAGGCCTTTTGGCCCGCGCCACCGACAAAGCCGGTTTTCGTCGCCACCGTCACATAGGTTTTTTCAGGCCCCATGGCATTCCAATTCACGAACAGTTCTTCGCCGCCACTGCCGACAAATAAACCAATATGGCGATTACGTTGCGCTAAGATCGAATCTGATTTTTCAGCTTCGATTTTGGCATCAACGGCGACCAGGACCTTCTTCGTGATTTCCTTCGTCCGTTGGAGGTTCGCGCCCAAGAGCACGGCCGCGTCATAACAATTTTCGGCCTTTTGTGGTGCATTAACTTGTATTTTACTGTTGTAGCTCATATTGCTTGTCGCCATACCAGCGCAGCCGGAAATTAGTGCTGCCGTAACTATGAATCCAGTTATGTTCAATGTTTTCATGTTGATCACTCATAAAGTGTGGACTACGCTCAAGGAATATGGCCTGATTGATGGCGCGATG
>JANPCW010000042.1:0-6254 GCA_031431155.1 Janthinobacterium sp.
CCCAAACGCAAAAAATATTTTCACCCCCCCGCCGCCGCGGGGGGGCCGCGCGGTTGCGGCAAAGGGCGCCAAAACCGGAAAAAGACGCCCAATGGCTTCTTTTTGCAACGCAGGCACGTTGTCACGTGCCTGCGCCGAAGCTTGATTAGAACTTGTGGCGCATGCCGATCTGCAATGCTTTGCCAGATACGCCGGCATCGCTGGTGAAGCCGCCTGGAGCACTTGCGGCGCCGGGAGCATATTGCGCAGCGTTTTCATTCTTGATGTAGGCCAAAACGGTATAAATGTCTGTGCGCTTGGACAGATTGTAATCATAACCGACCGCGTATTGCGTGGCATCGTTGTTGAATGACGTTTTGTCATTTTGGCGGCTGACCGATCCCATCAGGCGACCGCTGCCCAACCGGTAATGCATACCAATACTGAGGCTGTCAGCATTGAGCTTGAAATTTTGTGCCAAATTGTTTGCAAAAGTTGCGCGCAGCGCCGTCTGCAAAGCGGGCGGTTGTGCCGCCAACGTTGGGGCAATATTAGCGTCCCAAATTTGAGCGAGCAGAAGCGGAATGACCACGGAATTTTCATTTTTTTGCTTGAGGTAGCCAGCAAAAAACTTCAGGTCGCCGAGTTCATACGAGCCGCCGATGACCGTCGAGATCAAACCGCTGTTGCCGAGTTGGTCTTGCCCATTGTTGTAGCCCGCACCGACATCAAAACCATTGGCTTTGTATTTGACGTTGGCCGAATAGAAGCGCTTGTCCTGACCGATATAACCGGAATTCTTAAAGCCATACATCAGCGCGGCGCCGATGCCGTTCGGCAGTTGAATCCGGTATTGAAGCGCCTTGTCGGAGCGAATCGCGATACCTGCAGTCAGGATCCCGCCTGCGCCAGCCGTGATTCCGCCCCAGCTGCCGGCAGTACCGGTTTCAAACGTGTCTGAGGCAGCGAAAACTTCATAGCCGGGCGTGTACATGCGTCCTGCCAGGATAGCGCCAACCGGCGTCACCAGGCCTACCATCGATGTCCGGTCGAACAGTGCATTGTTTGGATTGACTAACTTTCCTGCGGCCGCTGTCTTCAGGCCGAGTCTTGCCCCTGCCAGAAGGCCGGCACCCGGTCCTGCAACGGCAGCGGCGGTACGATTGGCAACGGTGGCAATGCCGGCAGGGCTGGCGATAAAAGCGGCCGCGGCTGCGGCTGCCTGAGCAGGCGTTGCTCCGCCAGCCTGCGCCTGGGCCGCAAAGCCGGCGGCAACAGCGGCGCGTACCACAGGCGTATTGGCAGCGGTCAAGACAGGTACAAAGTTCAAGCCGCGCGACAATGCAAATCCTTCGTTGTCACTGATGTTGCCAGCTTGCTGCGTGCCGGTATCAAGCTCAACGCGTGCTTCCAGATTGAAGATGGCTTTGTACCCGCCGCCAATATCTTCCGTACCCTTGAAGCCGAGGCGTGAACCGTCGGCGATGCCGCTGACCAGTTTTACTTTTCTGCCTTCACCATTGCTTGATATGTGAATGCCGGTGTCGGCGATGCCATAGATCGTTACGCTCGATTGCGCCATCACAGGGGCGGCGAAGCATGTAGCGATCACGGCAGCGATTAATTTTGTTTTCATTGCATCTCCAGGGGAAGTATTTTTTTAAAAACGAACGTACGTACTAATTCGTTGGAATCCAATATGCCATCGTTCTGGATGCTTGTACAGAATCGATGCATTTTGCGCGCGGGCTAGGTTGCGAAAAAGATACAAATTCCTGGCTTCAATGAAAAGCAAACGGAGTTCCGCCGGGGCCGGCCCGAAGACTGGAACTTGCCGGTCCATGCATTGCATAAAAAAAGAGCGGGCATGGTTGCCCATGCCCGCTCTTACTTCGCAATCAGCTCGTGTAAGCCAGTAATGGCTTACACGGTCCGATTAGAAATTGTGGTGAACGCCAACGCCGTAGAAGCTGGTGCGCGCGGTGTCCAACGCGTTCGCTGTGGCGACATTAGCCGATTTTCGCTGCGACAGATCAGCATATACGTAGGTACGCTTGGACAGGCTGTACTCGTAACCGAGTGAAGCTTGCTTGGTCTTGACTTCGCCGTCTGGCGACTTCTGACCATAACCGGCCAGGAACTTGCTGGCGCCCATCGTGTAGTTTGCGCCAACAACCCATGCTTTGGTCTTGTCAAAGTCGGCGCTGACTGTTTTGCTTTGATCTTGACGGGTATACGACGCGAGCAATTTCAAGTCAGCGATCGGCGTGACTGTTGCACCAACCGACCACAGTTTTGTTTCAACTGCATTGCGTTCGTAAGCAGCCATTAATGCAAAAATTGGTTGCTTGAATGTAGCCGACACGGAGTAAGGAACTTTGTTGGCTTGTGCGCCCGCTGCAAATTGCAGATCAGTTAAATCCCGCGCCGTCACAGCCAGTGCCGTTGTGCTGCCGCTGTTTTCTTTGGTGCCCACCGTAGCATTCGCTTGGAAACCCGAGATTTCTGGGCTGTTATAGAACACAGCGTTCGAGAAACGGTTACCGGAGTTGCCAGCACTGCCCAAAGGATCGCTGGTGTAGCCAGCAACCGTCATGTCGGTTTGGACACCAGCTGCCGAAGGGATGCCGGACCATGGCTCAAATTGTGTGCTTGTTTCTTGAAATGCTGTCAAGCCACGACCCAGGCGAACGGTACCAAAGGCGCCCGACAGACCAACACGGCTTTGCCCTTGGAACAGTGGACGGGCTCCGTTGCCTTCCGTCGTACCGGTATCTGGCTGGTAACGCATTTCCAGTTGGAACAAAGCATTCAAGCCATTGCCCAGATCTTCTGTGCCCTTGAAGCCCAATTTGTTGTTATCACGCGCTCCGAGGGTAGTGGTTGTGACTGCGGGCTTGTTGGTTACTGGCCGGTTGGTTTTGTCGTTGCTGAACTTGGAGACGCCAGCATCGATCGTACCGTAAATGACGACGGCCGATTGTGCTTGTGCAAAACCGGCGACTGCGCCCAGAACTGCCAGAGCTAGTAGTGATTTTTTCATGTGTTGTTCCTTAAAAAGTGAAATCGGACAAAGATCCGTAGAGCAATAAAGTGTGAAGTTGCTGAACACTCGGATGAGTTGAACCTTAAATGCTTGCCCGGCCGATATTGCCCGATTGGTTAATTGTGAATGCCAGACTTGGTCGAAATGGCGCAAATCGGGCTAGTCTGTTGTATTTTCGTAACGGTCGACTATAAATATATTACCGATTTTGTGCCTAATGGCTGGCGGGATACTATTTTCGCCGCCAGGATTGCGCGCAGTTTATTGATTGATAGTTTGCGCTGCGTCATCAAAGAAGTGCATATGTGCAACAACTTGCTTCCTGGCTCCGTCGTACACTGTGCAGCGCACGGACCAATTTCCCTTAACATGTTGTAAGGTGCAAAGCACGTCGCTGGAATTTTGCGTTAATCGCACTAGGTAAAATGGTTGCATGCACGATGCATCTGCGAAGGATCAGGGTAATAGTCGAACAATGGCAAATCGGGAAGAATTAGCGATCATCAAGGGTGCACGCGGTGGGCGAGCAACGTCCCAGCTGGAATTGGGTAAGTTGTATCTGTTCGGCAGCGCGGGCTTGCCTAAAAGCATGCCGACCGCGCTCCATTGGCTCGATCGCGCTGCCCAGCAAGACCTTGCCGAGGCGTGGTTCTTGATCGGGACCAATATTCCATTCGATGTGGCATACCAAAGTGGCCAGCCGATTGCGCGCTGGTACGAGCGTGCTTTTGACGACGGAGTGGTGCAGGCTGGGCTGGTATTGGCGCAACTAGTGCTAGCCGGAGGCGATGACGGAAGCACGGCCGAGTTGCGCGCGAAAGCCATGCGCTCGCTTGAGGCCGCGGCAGAGGAAGGGTTGCCTGATGCGCAGTGGTTGCTGGCCCAACACAGCGTGGCGGCCGCCGACGGCAAGAGCGGCCTCGGCGCTTCGCAGAAGGGTCGGCCCGGTATGACGCGAAGGCATGCTGAACCGGAATGGCTAGCGCGCGCTGCCGACAGCGGGGTTGCGCAAGCTCAAATGGTTGTCCTCGAGCGCGCTTGGGAGGAACAAGACTGGGCCGGATTTCTCCAGCGCGCTCTGCCACTGGCCCGTGCTGTCGCGTTGGCAGCACCGGCTGTATCGGAAACGGCCAAAGCAGTGAACGGGCATTTGTCGCCTGACGAGGTGCAGTTGCTGGCGCGTTGCGCGCAATTGCTGGTGGGCGGACTAGTTACCCATGGCGTGGCGGCGGCAGAAACCCAGCGTTTCTGGGAACTGGCGGCGCAGGAAAGTGATCGCTCGGCGCAAATGGCGCTCGGTTTGTGGCACGCGCGGATGGTGGCCGATGGCACGCGCGCCGAGGGCGGGCCCGTGTCGGCCAATTTCAAGCGCGCCATCCGCTGGCTCACGATGGCCGGCGAGCAGGGCTTGGCAGAGGCTTGGTATGCGCTGTCGCGCATCTATCTGAAGCCAGAGTTTTCCCAACGCAGCGTAGCTGAAGCGCAAATTTTTCTGGAACGTGCAGCCGAGATGGGCCATGCCTGGGCGCAGCTCGAATGCGGCAGCAATGCGTGGCGCGCACGCCGCGACCATTTAGACAACGATGTACGCGCCGCGTACTGGCTGCAAAAGGCGGCGGCACAGGGCAGTGCCGAGGCGCTCAAGGTGTTGGGAAAAGTTGCTCCTCAGGTTGAGACTCCCGAGTGGGCGAGTACCATGGCAAGCTTGCAGCTGCGCGACCTGATGGGCAGCCACCCATTTATGGCTGGACGGATAGAATTGGCGGCCATGTTTCGCCTGTCGCGTGCCGAGGCGCTGCTGCTCGACGTCTGCGCGGCTGACCATGGGCATTGCCTGGTGGTCGACATCAGCGCCAGCTATGGGCGCAGCAAGCGTCGCTTGGTGTTGTTGCACACTGCGCAGGAACGCAAGGCGCTGGACCGGATTGTCAAGCTGTTCGAGGACGTCGATTGCGGGTCGGCTGGCCCTGAAGGCAATTACCGCCAACGCCTGTACCGGTTCAAGACCTTGCTGCCGGGCGGCCAGCTTGAGCTCGATCAGCATGAAATCGCGCCTTAGCTAGATCTCGATTTCGCCTTCGAATACGGTGACGGCCGGGCCTGTCAAGAAAACCGGGCTACCTTCGCCAGCCCAGGCGATCGACAGTTGGCCGCCGCGCGCGTGCACTTTCACGGGCGAGTCGAGCAGGCCGCGCCGAATTCCGGCAACCACGGCCGCGCAGGCCCCAGTGCCGCAGGCAAGCGTTTCGCCGGCGCCGCGCTCATGCACGCGCAATTTGACCTGCTGGCGATTGAGTATCTGCATAAAGCCCGCGTTGACCCGTTTCGGGAAGCGCGGATGGTGCTCGATCAGGGGGCCGGTGCTTGCCACTGGCGCCAGATCGACGTCGCCCACTACTTGCACCGCGTGCGGATTGCCCATCGACAGGACCGACACCTGCACTTCCGACCGGACCCCTTGATCGTCAAGGCTCAGCGGCCATAAGGTGTCGCGGCCTTGCAAGATGCCTTGCAGGCCGTCGCAATCGAACGGCACCTCAGCCAGGCTCAGTACCGGCGCGCCCATGTCGACGGTGATCGCGCCATCGGCTTCCAGTGTCGGCGCGATGATGCCGGACATGGATTTTGGCCCCAAGGATTCGCAGTTCGTGCCATTTTTCGGGGTCCAGGCGGCCACTCTGACAGCGCCCGGCCGCATTGCCGCCGCCACCGGCGCGGCCGTCATTCCCGTGGTTGCCACCTTCTTGCCCAAGTACCGGGGCTGGCGCGTGACGTTTTATCCGGCCTGGGAAGATTACCCGGGAACGGACATGGCGCAGGCCGCGCGCCGCATGAATGCCTTTATCGAAGAGCGCGTGCTCGAAGCGCCGGCCGAGTACTTCTGGACCCACAAGCGTTTCAAGACGCGCCCAGAAGGCGAAACTTCGGTCTACGCCTGAACCTGCCTATATACTGTACAAATGAAACTCAAGTTTACCAAGATGCACGGCGCGGGCAACGATTTCATCGTGATCGACGCCATCAACCAAACGGTCGATTTCACACCAGAACAGTGGCAGCGCCTGGCTGACCGCCGCTTCGGCATCGGCGCCGATCAACTGCTGCTGGTGCAGAGGTCGGACACGCCCGGCTGCGATTTTCGCTATCGGATCTTCAACGCCGACGGGGGCGAAGTCGAGCAATGCGGCAATGGCGCGCGCGCCTTCGCCAAATTTGTGGCCGAAAAAGG
>JANPCW010000043.1:0-5207 GCA_031431155.1 Janthinobacterium sp.
CGGTATCGGTATCGGCCACCTTGGAGCGTAGCGCAGCGTCGAGTTCGACGGTCCCTGCCACTTCGGCGCCTGCCACGGCAGCCGTCGTCGCGGTAGCTGGCGCCGTTGGAGCGGCTGCCATCGGCGCCTGGGCGCCGGCCGGCCGGCTCGCCTGCCCCTCGGCCTCGCCGATGCTCGCTTTGGTCGAGCGTGCAATGTCCGATTCAGGCGGCACCAGCAGCAGGATTTTTTTCCAGTGCATGACCGCCGCTTGGTGGTCGCGCCGCTCGTAGGCGGCACTGCCGGCCAGCGCAAGCGCTTTGATGTTCTTCGGGTCGGCCACCAGCGCACGGGCAATCAGTTTTTCCGGCTCGCCTTGCAGACTCTTGTTGAGCGACATCGCCAGCGTGTCGGCATAATCGGCCAGGACATCGGCGTTGTCGGGAGCCAGCTTTACCAGTTGCGCATACGCATCGGCCGCTTCGGCGAACCGGCCCAGCGCATTGTAGGAGCGCGCCAGCATGCTCCAGCCTTCGAGGTCGTCGGGTTTATCCTTGAGGCGCTGCGCCAGTGCGGTGACCATGCCCTCGATCTGCTCGGGCGTGACTTCGTGCGCCTGATTTTTCGGTGCGACCGTCTTTTCCGGGTCGAGTCCGGCGGGCGAACCGGCCAGGAAATACATCGCCACGGCAAGCACCGGTATCGCCAGGCCCACGACCACTGCAGTCCAGCGCTTGCCTGCTGCCGATCCGGTGCTGGTCACGCCCGGTTGCACGTCCTCGACCACGCGCCGTTCCAGTTCCTGCCTTGCGCTCGCATAGCCGGCCGCATCGATAGTGCCTTCCGCCAGATCGACGTCGAGTTCGCGCAACTGGTCGCGCAGAACCGCGAGATTGACTTCATCGCCCAATGCATGGCGGTTCACGACCGCGTCTTTGCGCAGCAGGGTCGGCAAAATGAACAGCAAGGCGCCGGCCATCAACAGGATGGCGGCAATCGAAAATACAGTCATTGTGTTTCCTTCGTATTGGGTGTGGCGCGCAGCAGTTCCGCGGCACGCTGCATGTCCGCTTGCGGCAATGCGTCAACTTGGGGGCGGCCCCGGCTCAACTTCAGGCCCAGGAATCCGATGCCGCCGATCAGCAGCAGAAAAGGCCCGAACCACAGCAGCCAGGTGGTAGCCTTGACCGGCGGCCGGTACAGCACGAAATCGCCGTAGCGCTGCACCATGTAGTCGATCACATCCTTGTCCGACATGCCTTGCGCGAGCTTTTCGCGCACCTGGTTTTTCAGGTCGACCGCCAGCTCGGCGTGCGAGTCGGCGATAGTCTGGTTTTGACACACCAGGCAGCGCAGCTCTTCGGAGATCGCCATCACACGCTTTTCCAGCGCCGGGTTGGCCGCCACCGATTGGGCTTCAGCGGCATGGCCGATTGCAGTAGACAGGGCAAGCAAGCAGCACAGTAATAGTCTACGCACGATTTAGCTCTTTAATCAAAGGTAACAGTTTTTCAGTGATGACTTGCGGCGTCACCGGCCCGACGTGTTTCATGCGGATCACGCCGCGCTTGTCGATGACGAAAGTTTCCGGAACCCCGTAGACGCCGTAATCGATGCCGACCCTGCCGTCCGAGTCGAACGCGGAGAGTTGGTAGGGATTGCCGAACTGGCGCAACCAGCCGGCGCCATCTTCGCGCTTGTCTTTGTAGTTCAAGCCCAGAATCGGCACCACGCCGGCCCTGGCCAAGTCCATCAGCACCGGATGCTCCTGGCGGCACGACACGCACCACGACGCCCACACGTTCAACAGCCAGACTTTGCCTGCCATATCCTGCGGCGCGATGGTTTGGTTAGGTTCATGCAGTTGCGTCAGCTTGAAGGCCGGCGCCGATTTGCCGATGAAGGGCGATGGTATTTCGCGCGGGTTGAGTCGCAGCCCGATGCCGAGAAACAGCACCAGCGCGATGAATACACCGAGTGGCAAGAGGAATCGTCTCATTATCGCGCCTTATGCCGCAGCATTGATTGGTTTGCCGCGTACCGCGTCTTGCGACGTCGCTTGCCGCTTGCGCGACGCCATCCGATAGCGGCGGTCCGATGCAGCCAAAAAGCCGCCGAATGCGATGATCAGGCAACCGGCCCAGATCCAGCTGATGAAGGGCTTATGCTGGACCCGCACCACCCAGCGATCCTGGCCCGCCGGCTCGCCCAGCGAGACATACAGGTCGCGCGTAAAGCCGCGGCTGATCGCCGCTTCCGTCATCGGCATTTTTTGTACCGGGTAGAAGCGCTTCTCGGGCATCATCGTCGCAATCTTGTTGGCTCCCTCGGTGACCTCGAAGGTTCCGCGCGTCGCAACGTAGTTGGCGCCCTTGGTTTCCTGCAAATCGGTGAAGCGGAACGTATAGCCGCCGATGCTGGTGGTGTCGCCGACCCGCATGCTGAGATCGTTGGCGCTGTCGAGGCCTTTGACCATCGTCACGCCGACCACGAACACGCCGATCCCGGCATGGGCCACCAACATGCCCCAATAGCTGCGCGGCTGGCTGGAAATCCGCTTCCACAGCGAGCTGCCGGCCGGCGCATGGCGCAGGCGCTGCAGCAATTGGGAGGCGGTGCCAAGGAAGATCCAGACTGCGAACGAAACGCCGACCACCACCATCAGCGATGGCGCAAACATCACGGCCGCCGCCACTGCAAACACCAATGTACCGAGCCCAATCCAACGCATGCGGTACAGCACTTCCTTGAAGGAGGCGTCTTTCCAGCGCACGAACGGCGCCACCGCGAGCAGCAGCAGGATTGGGATCATCAGGGGCACGAATACGGCTTCGAAATACGGAGGGCCGACCGAAATCTTGCCCAGGTCGAGCGCATCGAGAAACAGCGGGTACAGGGTGCCTAGCAAGACCGTGCCGGCCGCCGACAGGAACAGCACATTATTAATGAGCAGCATCGATTCACGCGAGAACAGGCTGAACTTGCCGCCCAGGCCGACCTTCGGTGCGCGCCATGCATACAGCAGCAGCGAGCCGCCGATCACGACCGCCAGGAACAGCAGGATGAACAGGCCGCGGCGCGGATCGGTGGCGAACGCATGCACCGAAGTCAGCACGCCGGAACGCACCAGGAAGGTGCCCAGCAGCGACAGCGAGAATGCGACGATCGCCAGCAGCACGGTCCAGTTCTTGAAACTACCACGCTTTTCGGTGACTGCCAGTGAATGGATCAGCGCCGTACTCACCAGCCACGGCATGAAGGAGGCGTTTTCCACCGCATCCCAGAACCACCAGCCGCCCCAGCCGAGCTCGTAGTAGGCCCAGAAGCTGCCCATGAAAATGCCAAGTGTGAGGAACATCCACGCCACCAGCGTCCACGGCCGCGACCAGCGGGCCCAGGCGGCATCGAGCTTGCCGCCCATCAAAGCGGCGATCGCGAACGCGAAGGCAACCGAAAAGCCGACATAGCCCATGTAGAGCAGCGGCGGATGAATGATCATGCCGAAATCTTGCAGCAGGGGATTCAAGTCACGCCCATCGACCGCGGCCGGCAGCAAGCGGTCGAACGGGTTGGAGGTAAACAGCATGAAGCACAGGAAACCGACGCTGACCAATCCCATCACGCCCAGTACGCGCGCGATCGTTTCGTCCGGCAGTTGGCGGCTAAACAGCGACACCGCGAAGGTCCACAGCACCAGCATTTCGACCCACAGCAGCAACGATCCTTCATGCCCGCCCCAGGTGCCGGCGACCCGGTAATACACCGGCAACATCGAATTGGAATTGGAGGCGACATAGGTCACCGAAAAGTCGTTGGTGACAAACGCATAGATCAGGCAGACAAAGGCGAGCGAGACAAAGAAAAACTGTCCGGCTGCCGCCGGTCGCGCCAACGCCATCCAGCGCTCGTTGCCGCGAAACGATCCTGCGATCGGCAGGATGCCTTGCACCAGCGCCAGGCACAGCGCCAGCATTAATGAGAAATTACCGATTTCAGGAATCATTTGGCACCCTTGGTCTGATCGCCGGCAGTGACGACACTGGCACCGATGGCTTGGTTGGCGGCAGTCGCTTCCTTGCCTTTTTTCATCGCATAAGCGGCGTCCGGCGGCATGTAGTTTTCATCATGCTTGGCCAGCACTTCGTCGGCCAGGAACAGCTTGTCGCTGCCTAGCTTGCCCTGCGCAACCACGCCTTTGCCTTCTTTGAACAAGTCGGGCAGGCTGCCGCGATAGTTCACGCGCACGCGCTGCACATTGTCGGTCACGACGAAGGCGACGGTGACGCCGTCGGGCTGGCGTTTCAGGCTACCCTGCTCGACCATGCCGCCCATCCGGAAGTTGGTGTTGTGCGGCGCTTCGCCGGCCACGATCTGGGTCGGCGTGAAGAAGAACACCAGGTTCTTCTGGAACGCCGTGAGCACCAGCGTGGCCGCCAAGCCCAGCGTGGCCAGGCCGGCTCCGATCAGGATCAGGCGCTTGTATCTTGTTTTCATTACTTGCTCCTAGTGCGCGGCGCATTCGATGCGCGCGCGTTGGATAATTGGGTGCGGATCGCCTTGGCGCGCTGCTTGAGCAGCATCACTTCACCGGCCATCAGGCCGAACACGACGACAAACGAGCCCCACACGTACAAGGCGTAACCGCCCATTGCGAAAAAATCGCTCCAGCTGGTCCAGTTCATGGTTGCGCCTCCGCCAGTTGTTTGACCCATTCCGTGTGCCGTTCACGCTCGAGCACGATACAGCGCACCCGTATCAGCGTGATGGCGATCGTGTAAGCCCAGAATGCCAGCGCCATCAGCAGCATGCCCAACAGCATGGTCAGCGCCATGGTGGGCGCACTCTTCATATTGAGCGACGAGCCTTGGTGCAGGGTATTCCACCATTTTACCGAATAATAGATGATCGGGACGTTGACCACGCCGACCAGGGCCAGGATCGCACCGGCGCGATCGGCGCGGCGCGGCTCGTCGATCGAGGCCTGCAGCGCCATGAAGCCAATGTACAGGAACAGCAGAATCAACTCGGACGTCAGGCGTGCATCCCAAACCCACCAGGCGCCCCAGGTCGGCTTGCCCCACAGGGCGCCGGTCCACAACGCCACCACCGTGAACAGGGCTCCGGTGGGCGCCAAGGCGCGGGCGTACATGGAGGCCATGCGCGCATTGAACATCCAGCCCCAGGCGGCCCAAAAGGCCATCACCAGGTAGATCAACATCGACATCCAC
>JANPCW010000044.1:0-5813 GCA_031431155.1 Janthinobacterium sp.
TTGCGTATGTCATGCGACTCGTCTTTGCCAAAGCGCCGGTCGATGTCGTCGTAGACGGCCATTGCCTCCCCGGGCTTATCTTGGCTATCGAGCTGAAAGCCCTTATTCAACAACGCCATGGCCACCTGTTCACGTATGTCAGGCGGCTCGTTTTTGCCAAAGCGCTGGTCGATGTCATCGTAGACGGCCATTGCCTCTGCGGGCTTATCTTGGCGATCCAGCTGAAGGCCCTTATTCAAAAGCGCCATAGCCACCTGTTTGCGTACGTCGGGCGACTCGTCCGTGCCAAAGCGCCGATCGATGTCGTCGTAGACGGCAATTTCCTCCCCGAGCTTGTTCCGAAGGCCCAGGCTAATGCCCTTGTTAACAAGCGCCATGGCCACTAGTTTGCATAGGTCTGGCGACTTGTCCTTGCCAAAACGACGGACGATGTCGTCGTAGGCCGCAATTTCCTCCTCAAACTTGCCAAGGACACCCAGCGTAAATGCTCTGCCAAATAAATGATCAACCTGATCTATGGGCGCCTCGCTGCCTCCATCGATGGCAGCTTCGAACGAGGTTAGAGCACCTTGTAAATTACCGCTAGAATACAGAGCAACAGCGCGTATGTAGTGGTCGTTTGGCGTGAAATCGTTTTCAGCCTTTGCCCTCAGATTGTCATTAGCTTCGCGGACCAAATAAGATGCTTTTGAGTTTTCTGTATGTCCGTACGTATCTTGCTTGGCCTTGGCATTCGACGCCTGTTGCATGATGTCGTCGGCTGCCTTCTTGGCGGTTGTCTGGAACTCAGGAATCCTACTTTGGAAGCGAGCCAAAAGATCATCGGCGGCTTGCTGCATTTTTTGAATTTGCGCTTTCAAGCCCTGAGCTTCTTCATCAAACCATTCCTTGACCGCATGGCGCGCCTCATCCTTTGCCCGTGCCGCGGCGCTAAAGTATGTAAGAAAACCTGCGGCAGACACCAAAACGGCGATGCCAATACTAACCAGTACCACCAAGTTCCCTACCCAAGAGGTGGTGTGCGAACCCTGCATCGTGGCCACGGCACCTAATTCGGCCAAACGTTTATCGTTCGCATCCAAGCTTAGTTGCAAAGTCTGCTTGTGAATGGCAAGTTCCTGTTCCAGCTGATGTACCAGTTCCTGAGTCTCCCCCAGTGTGGCTGGAGTGAGGGGTTTTTCAGGCTCCGCCGCGTAACTGGCGCAGGACGCAAAGATCAAGTACAGGGCAAACCAGAGTTTTAAGATCATGTGATGTGTTCGTTTTGTCGTGCCGATTTATTAGGCAGGCTTATCTATTTAGAAATGCCACAGTGTCGATTAGTGAAGGCGTACAGCGCGGTGCCGAAAGTATCGTTTATTCTAGTATCCAGAGTCAAATTTCAAAATTAATGACAACCGTAACCGGTGGCGTGCCTGTCGAACACCGGAGGAAACACGTAGGGCGGAAAAGCGAAGCGCCTTCCGCCATAAAGGCTCCGCAGCCGAAGCGGAAGAACCTACCGATCCCGCTCACCTGCGGGCAACACACCAACCTCCCCCGCCCAATCGCCCGGATAAACCCCCGCCGCAACCAAACGATGAAACGAGGAATACGGCCATTCGCTCACCTGCTTCACCAACCCATGCTTGAACGGGTTGATATGCACATAATCGACATGCGCCGCATCGTCACGCTCATCGCGAATAGTATGCTCCCAAAAACGCCGCTGCCAAATCCCGCGCTCGCCGTTGCGCACCCGCACCGCAGACATGCGTTCGGTTCTTGGCAGCCCTTTCGCAAATGTGATCTTGATCGCCTTCCAGCGCGCCGAATAATCGGCATCACCGGGCGGCAAGGTCCAGATGCAATGGGTATGGTCGGGTAGCACGACCCAGGCATCAATGTGAAACGGGCGCTTCGCGCGCACATGTCGTACCGCTTCGCGAAAGATGGCGATATGCTCGACCAGCAAGCTGCTGCTGCGATCAAGCAGGTTGACGGTGAAGAAATAGGTCCCGCCCGGGACGCGATTGCGGCGATAGTCTGGCATTGGAATAGTGTGCCAGATTGGCGGATATGGCGGTATGGATTTCGGCGGAGTGTTTGCGGCGGAACGTTTGCGGCGGAGCTTTTGTGGCGGAAGGCGCTTCGCTTTTCCGCCCTACGTTTTCAGCCGTTCTTCCGCACGTTTTTCTGGCCGTTTTTCTGACCGTTTTTTCGCCTTCAGGGCAGGCGCTGGGGATGGGTGAACGCGGTGAGCCGGCCTTGCCGCACGAAGCCGCATAACGTGATGCCGAGCTGGTCGGCGGCGTCGATCGCGAGCGAGGATGGGGCCGATACCGCCGCGACCAGCTCGATGCCGGCGCGCGCGGCCTTGATGATCAGTTCCAGGCTGACGCGCCCGGACAGCAACGCGCCGCAGCCGGCGGTCGGCAGGCCGCGCAGCAGGCGCTGGCCGATCACCTTGTCCATCGCATTGTGGCGGCCCAGATCTTCGGCACTGGCGAGCAGCGTGCCTTCAGCCGAAAACAGCGCCGCCGCATGGGTGCCGCCGGTCAGGTTGAATACGGCTTGCCGGCTTTGCATCGCTACCATCATGGCTTCAAAGCGGGCCGGGTCGATGCGCAGCGTGTCGGGCACCGGCGGCAAACGGGCTGTGATGTCGCCGGCATGCTCGACCCCACCGCAGATACCGCATGAACTGGTAACGAAGCCGCCGCGCCGGTTGCCGTTGACCTTCGCCGGTTGCACCAGGCGCACCCGCACCAAGTTCGGCGCGTCAGGACACAGCACCATTTCGGCGATGTCGGCCATCGTCTCGATCATGCTTTCGGTGAACAGGAATCCGGCGCACAAGGCCAGCGCTTCCGGTTCGGCCGCGTCACCCAGCACGCCGTCGCCGGGCAGGAAGGCAGCGGCTGCGGCGATATCGGTACGGGTCCACATCAGCGTGTAAAGGCCAACCTCGGCCACGTCGATGAACAGCGCCTGTTCCTCGACCACCCAGCAATCTTCCACCACGGCCAACTGCGCGGCTGCCGCGCGGCGGTGCGACGGCACGCGCCGCATCCCAGCAGCCACGGCCGGTATCATCTGGCCGCTCCCAACCGCCTGACGCTTACGCGCACAACGTCGGCCCCGGAGCCGGTGGCGTCGGTCAATTCGATCGACATCGGCGCAATCGCATTTAGGGTCGGCGCCTTCAAGTCTTTCGCATACGGCGTCGCCCAGTGGCCGAACTGGCCGACGATGACCAAGGTATCGGGCCGGATGCCCTGGATCACGATCGCCTCGCCCTGGGTCGAGCCGAGCACCGACGTGATTTCGAGCTGGTCGCCTTCGCTGATGCCCATCCCGGCGGCAGTCGCGCTGTTGATCATGATGCCGCCGTGGCCGCGCACGTTTTGCGACAGTTCATCCATCAGCTGGATCCCGACGTTGCCGCCGGCGTGGTATTGCATGCTCTTGGTGGCGATCAACCAAAACGGGAAATCGGCCGGCTGGTGGCCGCGCCGCACCAGGTCGCGCTCCCATATACCGGGGAAATCGTGCCATAGCGGCAGCGGCTGGTACTCGTTGAGCTGTTCGTCCCACCAGTTGATGTCGCCCTCGTGCAGCCGGTTCCCCAGCTCGCGCCCGGAGCGCATGATGCGTTCCTGGTAAGGCAACTCGAAGCGCAGGTTTTGCTTCTTGAGGGTCGGATACAGGTACCAGCCGGTTTGCGTGTAGGGCCGGCTCATCAGGCCGTTCTTCTTGAACCAGTCGAGGTCGCGCACTTCGGCGCCGTCGCTCAGCTCGTGGCTGGCGGCGCGGCAGACCGCATCCCAGATCGTGTCGACCCCGTGCGACTGGTCAACGGCCAGCGAAAAATCGCGCTGTTCGGTCTTGAGCGGCACGCCGCAGGCGCCGCGGTTGATGGCCGCGTTGAATTTTTCAAGCAGCCCGGTGCGCTGCGCCAGTTCGCCTGCGATCCAGGTGAAGTCGCGCGTCTCGCCGGCCGGCGCGACCGCCGGCTGGCGCAGCACGAAGCCCTGGTGCTGCCAGTACTGTTCCATGAACTTGGTGCGTCCGAGCCGGATCAGCTGCGTGCTTTCAAGGTCGCTCGCTTCCGGCAGCAAGATGTCGGCCATGTGGTTGGTTTCGTCGAGCGTGTAGGCGAAGCAGACGGTGAATGGAAAGCTGGCCATGGTGGCGGCCACCGCATCGGTATCCCAGAATGAAATCGCCGGGTTGGTGCGGTAGGCGAACCAGATGTCGGGCTTGCTGGTGGCCGGCCAGTTTTCCGGCAGCTCTTTCTGGAACATCCAGGCCAGGTGGGTCGGGCCCAGCGCCTGGCTCCAGGCGCCGTTGCTGCCCACCAGCGGCACCAGCGTGCGGTGTGCGTTGCGTCCGGTCGGCTGCTTTTGCCAGGTGTCTTTCTCGGTCGAATTGAGCTTGTTGAGCATGAAACCATCCGGCCCCGGAATCACGCTCTGGTGGCGGTCTTCCTGCGGCCGGTTGATGCGCACCGTGGTGCCGAGGGTGCCGCCCGGCACTTCCAGCGCGCCCACCAGCACCGCCAGCATGGTGCGCGACCAGCAGCATTCGTAGGCGCCCCAGCCGTTGTTGACGGTCTTGCCGAGCGTTACCGCAACCGGCCGGAACGGCAGCGTCATGCCGTCGATCTCGATGGTCTGGCCGACACAGGCCTGATCGAGGAATTCGTTGGCGATGCGGCGCATCCTGGCGGCCGGCACATCGCAGATCGGGCTGGCCCATTCCGGGCTGTACTGCTGCATGTGCTTGACCAGCAGCGTGAACGAAGTGTCGGCGGCGATGTCGGTGTGCTGCCAGCTTTGCTGGTCGGCGCCGATCTCGATCGCCTGCGCCACCCGCACGCTGCCTTCAAGCAGCGGCACGCTGTCCGGCGTGTCGTGCGCCACTGCCGTATTGCTGCGGGTATCCCACAGCAAGGGCTTGAAGCTGACCGGGTCACGCAGGAAATAGCCGTTCGGCCCCACCAGGTAAGGCGACGATGTCGTGTCGCGCAAAAATGCAAGGTCGAGCCGCTCGCGCGCATTTTCATGCAGCAGCACATGGATCATCGCGAACATGAAGGCCGGGTCGGTTTTCGGCTTGATCGGCACCCACTCGGCCGAGGCGGCGGCCGTGACCGACAGGTGCGGTTCGATCTGCACCCGCTTGGCGCCGCGCACCCGGGCCGCCGCATGGCGCGCCACCGCGCACGGGCCGCCCGTCACTTCGACATTGGCGCCGAACGAGACGATGTAATTGGCGTGCGGGGTATCGGCCGACACCGTGAACGCGCGGTGCCAGAATTCGCCGTACAGGTGCTCCGAGTGCACGCACTTGACGCCCTGGCCCGAGCCGAAGCTGTAATCGATCGCGCCCCAGGCCGCGAGGAAGGCTGGAAACGCCCCCATGTAGCTGGCCGGCGTGCCGCCGTGGCCGAAGGTGGCGGCCACCCGCGGCAGGCCGAGCTCGTCGTTCAAGCCCTTGGCGCGGACCTCGTTGAGCTTGGCCGCCACCAGGTTGAGCGCCTCGTCCCAGCTGATCGGCACGAAACCGGGATCTTGATCGCGCCCCTTGTTCGGGTTGGTGCGTTTCATCGGGCTGAGGATGCGGTGCGGATTGTACGTCTTCTGGATCAGGCCGTATGCCTTGACGCACGGCTTGCCATCGGCCGGATGCAAACCGGCGCCGGCGAAGTTGGGCCCGATCTCGGTGGCGACCCCGTTCGCGACCTTGACCGTTAACAGGTCCGGCCCGGAAACGCAGTTATAACAGTAAGTGGGGACATACCGGCTATCGGCGGACTGCTCGCTGCTCAT
>JANPCW010000045.1:0-4359 GCA_031431155.1 Janthinobacterium sp.
GCGATCCGGTATCCGCATCAGTGTTCAAAGAGGTGTCCAAAGAGCGGCCAGTGGCGCGATTCAGCACGGCTGAGTCCGTCATTAGGCTATGATCGATGCCGTTGCCAAGCATCAGCCGCGCGCGGGTCCCTTCATGCGCCATGCGCGATGGCGCCGAGAATTCTCACCCTGCCCCATCGGGAACCAGACATGTCCATAAAATGGACTACCCCTTTTTTATTCGTCCTGGCCATGATCGGCAGCGCAGGCGCCACGCCACTGCCACCCAGCGACGTTCCCGATCCACTGAAATCCTGGATACCCTGGGTACTCGACGGCGATACAGCAGCCGGTTGTCCGCACCTGTTCAACAATGCCGAGTCGCGGCTTTGCGCCTGGCCCGGCGCGCTCGATCTGAAGGCCGGCAGCAATGGCGCCAGCTTCGCTCAGGATTGGCGCGTCTATCGCGCCACCTGGGCCGCTTTGCCCGGCGACGAACGACGCTGGCCGCAAGAGGTCCAAGTCGACGGCAAACCAGGCGCGGTCATCAGCCGTGACGGTGTCCCATCGATCAATCTGGCGCCGGGCCAGCACCATGTCACGGGCCGTTTTCTGTGGAACACATTACCGGAATCGCTGGCCCTGCCCGCTGGCGCCGGATTATTACGGCTTGATTTGAATGGTCAGTCGGTATCGTTTCCGGTCCGCGATGAAAACAATCGGCTGTGGCTGCAACGCAAGGTCGACTCCGAAGGCGAACAACAAGCACAAATCCGGATCCATCGAAAAATCGTCGATGGCGTGCCAATCACGGTCGAAACCCGCATCCGGCTGGAAGTTTCCGGCAAAAGCCGCGAGCTGACCATCGCTGGGACACTGCTGCCGGACTTGATCCCGAAAGCGCTGACATCGCCGTTGCCCGCGATACTGGCCCAGGACGGCAGTCTGAAAGTGCAAGCGCGCGCCGGCACCTGGGAAATCGCTTTTGTAGCGCTCCATCCGGGACCGGTCAAGACCTTGGCGCTGGCGCCAGGCCAAGGCCAAGCCCAGGCCGCGGCTGGAACCGAAGAAGTCTGGGTGTTCGAAGCGGCGCCCCTGGTCCGCACCGTATCGATCGAAGGTCCCGCAACAGTCAATCCCCAGCAAACGACCTTGCCGAAAGAATGGCGCAACTTGCCCGCCTACTTGATGCGTCCCGGCGCCGCCTTCGGTTTCAAGGAAATCCGCCGCGGCGACAGCGACCCGGCGCCGGACAAGCTGGCCCTGGAGCGCCGCTTGTGGCTCAGTTTCGATGGGTCGACCTTGACCATGAGCGACCGCATCCTGGGCGATATCAGCCGCGCCTCGCGCCTGGCGATGGCGGCGCCGGCCCAACTGGGGCGCGTCGATGTCGGCGGACAGGACCAGCTCATCACCCGCGGCAGCGACAAGCTGGCCGGGATCGAAGTCAAGCGCGGCAAACTGTCGATGAGCGCCGACAGCCTGCTGCCAGACGCGCCGCGCAGCTTGCCGGCCATCGGCTGGAAGCATGATTTCGATCGGGTCTCGATGGAATTGGCGTTGCCTGCAGGCTGGCGCCTGTTGCATGCAAGCGGCGCCGACCGGGCCGATGGCGCGTGGTTGGCGAGCTGGAATTTGCTCGATTTCTTTCTCGTCCTGGTGATCGCCCTGGCTGCCGGAAAATTGTGGGGGCGCAAGTGGGGCTTGATTACTCTCGCCACCCTGGTTTTGACGTATCAGGAACCGGAGGCGCCGCGCTTTGCCTGGATCGTGTTGCTGGCGGCCGTGGCGCTGGTGCGGGTTTTGCCGGCCGGCCGCTTCAAGAGCGCGATGCTGTGGGTGCAGCGCGCCAGCCTGCTGGCGCTGGTGCTGATCGTGCTCGGCTTCGCGACGGGCCAACTGCGCGGTGCGCTGTATCCGGTGCTCGAACAGGGCGCCACGCCAAGTTTTGCCGAAGCGCCTGCCATGGTTGCTGGAAGCGTCAACCAGGACCAGTCTGACGACAAGCCAAATGGGGAATTGGCGGCGGCGCCAGAGCGATCGCGCTCGCTGAAAGATTTGAGCACCGCGAGTGTGCCAAAAAAACAATTGCAACACGCCTACCAAAGCATCGATCCCGATGCCAAGGTACAGACCGGCCCCGGCTTGCCCGACTGGCGCTGGCATACCTACCGGCTGACATGGGATGGCCCGGTGCGACAAGACCAGCAACTCGATTTATGGTTGGTGTCGCCTTGGGCCAACAAGATCCTGGTGCTGCTGCGTCTGGTCTTGCTGGCGTGTTTGCTCGCTTGCATGGCCGGCGTGGCCCTGCCAGGTGCTGGTGGCGCAATCGGTGGCGCGACGGGTGGCGGCAACGGGCTTGGCCGCTTCCGCAAACCTGGTGCAAGCGTCTCGCTCACCCTGTTCGCCCTGCTCACCATATTCACCATGCTGCAACCGGATCCGGTCCAGGCCGCGTTGCCTGACAAGGAACTGCTGGACAAACTGAAAGAAAAGCTGACCCAGCCGGCTGACTGTTTGCCCGAATGTGCGGAAATCGCGCGCCTGTCGGTCCAAGTGAGCGGCACCACGCTCAGACTTGGCCTCGATGTCGATGCTGCGCTCGACACGGCCGTGCCGCTGCCGGGCGGCGCCAAACACTGGTTGCCGCGCGAAGCGACGCTGGACGGCAAGCCGGCCCAGGTCTTGCGCGATGGCGACGGCGGATTGTGGCTGCTGGCCCCAGCCGGACGGCACCGGGTCGAACTCAATGGCGATCTGCCCGCGCACGACACCTTGCAATTGCCGCTGCCGCGCAAGCCGCGCCGGGTCGAGGTCAGCGCCGACGGCTGGGACGTGGCCGGACTGTCGGACGACACCGGCGCGGCCGACACGCTGCAATTATCGCGTCGCATCGAGGCCGGTAGCACGACCGATGGGCCGGTATTGCCGCCTTTCCTGCAAGTCGAGCGCCGCCTGGTGCTCGACCTGGTATGGCGGGTTGAAACCACGGTGCGACGCGCTTCGCCGCTCGGCGTACCGGCCCTGGTGCAAATACCGCTGCTGCCCGGAGAAGCCGTGACCACGGCCGGTATTAATGTCAAAGATGGCCGCGTACTGGTCAATCTCGGCGCGCAAGCGGACAGCCTGAGCTGGAGCTCGAATCTGAATCAACGTGCCGACCTGAAACTGGTCGCCCCCAGGGATACGGCCTGGGTCGAAACCTGGATCATCGCCGCCTCGACGCTGTGGCATGTCACTGCCGACGGGTTGGCGCCGGTCGCGATGGACGCCAGCCAGGAAGCCGATCTCGCGTTCCGGCCATGGCCCGGCGAAACCCTGGATCTGAAAATCGAACGTCCCAGCGCCATCGCCGGACAAACGATGACGGTCGATCGTTCCACGCTCACCGTCAATCCGGGCACGCGCGCCACCGATTACCAACTGGCATTGACGGTACGCAGCAGCCGCGGCATCGACCATACGCTGACGCTGCCGCAAGGCGCGAACCTGGAACGGGTTAGCATCAACGGCCAGGTGCGCCCGATCCGCGCCAACGGCCGTCAACTGGTCTTGCCGCTCATGCCCGGCAAGCAAACCATCGACATCGTCTGGCGCGTCAGTCAAGCGATGGCCGTGCGCTTTACGACCCTGCCGGTCGGATTGAATCTGGCCAGCGTCAATAGCCGGGTCCAATTGCAATTGCCCCGGGACCGCTGGCTGCTGTTTGCCTCGGGTCCGGGCATCGGCCCGGCCATTTTATTCTGGGGCAAGCTACTGATCCTTCTTGCGGTCGCTTTTGCGCTCGGGCGTTGCCGCGACTTGCCAATGAAAACGAGGCACTGGATGCTGCTTGCGCTTGGCCTCACGCAAGTGCCGTGGTGGGCTGCTGCGCTGGTCATCGCATGGTTCTTCGCTTTTTCGCGGCGCGCCAAAACGGAGGGCACGCGGACTGCGCGCTGGCTTTTCAATCTCGCTCAACTGGCGCTGGCGGCACTGACCATCGCCTTGCTCGCGGTACTTTTTATTGCGGTGCAAGGCGGCTTGCTGGGCCAGCCGGAAATGCAAGTGGTCGGCAATAATTCCACTTACGACATGCTGCGCTGGTACGTCGACCGTGCCAGCCCCGAACTGAAAAGCGCCTCGGTCCTGACCCTTCCGATATTGGTCTATCGCGCCCTGATGCTGGTGTGGGCCTTGTGGCTGGCCTGGTCGCTATTGTCCTGGTTGAAATGGGGCTGGCAGGGATTCGTGACGGATGGCTTGTGGCGCAAAAAGCCGGTGCTTGCAACAGCGGCTGCGGAGCAAACTAGGCCGGAACAAAAAGGCCAGACCGAATCGAAATGACGGCATTTTGCGCTATGCTTTGACAATGCTCGGCAATGTCGGCGCGGTAGA
>JANPCW010000046.1:0-1728 GCA_031431155.1 Janthinobacterium sp.
CGAGAGCAAGCTCAAAACGGTGACCAGGGTCAGCGGCACAACGATATGGAGCACGCGGCGCTGGCGGCGCCAGGCGTAGATGGCCCAGCCGGCGAACGGCCAGGCCGGCCAGAAAAACCAGATGCCGACGCGAAAGAAGTACTTCAGCGACAGCACTGTGGGCAGCGCCAGTTCGGCCACATTCCAGTCCATCCAGCCACCGATCGGGCTGCTGTTGAACGGCTGCACCAAGTAGGCTGGCAGTAGCCACAGGGAGACGATCGCCAGCGCGGCCAGCGCCGCCAGGGCTAGGTGCTGCACGGTGCGGCGCAGCGGCAGTCTCAGAAACTGGCAGCACATCAGCAAGGCGATCCAGGTGGCGGCCGGCGCCACCCAGCCGCGCGTGAGCGTCATGCCGCCCAGCGCCAGGCCGATCAGGCCGGCGTTGCGCAGCGATGGCGCCTCGATATAGCGTACCGCGCGATAGAGCAGGTAGGCCAGCAGCGCGATTTGCAGGGCCTCGGCCACGTTTTCGTGGCTGTGCACGAGCAGGCCCAGGCAACCGAGATAGATCAGCAAGGCGGCGTCGGCCAGGGTGCGCCCGAAGTCATTCGGTTCGGGCTGGCCGCCGAACGCCAGCCGCAACGGCTGGGCGTCGGCGCGCCGTCCCAGGTGGAATGCGCTGTACCAGACCGAGATTGCGCCCAGCAGGAAGAAAATAATGGTCGATCCGCGCGCGGCCAGCGCATCGCCCAACAGCCAGCCGAACAGCTTGATGCACAGCGCGCCGATCCAGAATGTCAGCGGGCCTTCATCGGGCAGCGCCAGCCCGGCGATATTCGGGAACAGCCAGTCGTTCAGGCCGCCGTGCGCCATGGTCCACATGATGCCGAAGCTGGCCGCGTCCTCGTTTTTCCACGGATCGCGCCCGATCAAGCCGGGCAGAATGTACAACAAACCGAGCCCGAACAGGGCCCAGCGCGGCAGCGCAAGCGTGGCGGCAGCGGGAAGGCGGACTGGTTTCATCGGGAGCGGGAGCGGGATCATGGTGGACGGAGTCTTCATGAAAAAGGCAGCCGTAGCTGCCTTTCTTAAACGCAATGCGGCAGAATTAGTCTGCTGCCACTTGGGTTTTGGAACCGACGGTGCCGTACTTCTGGCGGAACTTCTCGACACGGCCAGCGGTGTCGACGATTTTATGCTTGCCGGTGAAGAACGGGTGCGATTCAGCCGAGACCTCGATCTTTACGAGCGGGTAGTCTTTGCCTTCGTGCGAGATGGTTTCGCGGGTCTGGATCGTCGAACGGGTGACGAATTTGAAATCACAGGACAGGTCGTGAAACAGTACTTCACGGTACGCTGGGTGGATATTTTCTTTCATGTATGCCTCAAATAGTGTAGGTAGCCAAACGGCACTTCGGCGGTCGCCTTGCTTCTTGACCCGATTGTCGATCACTTGCCAGGGTGGATAATGCAACCGAAGATTATACAGCGCAATCAATGGTTTCGGCAAATTTGGCGTTCGCATGCGCCGACCGCGATCGGTCGGCGCACAGGCTAACTTAACCGCCGCGCCGCATCATGTCAAAGAACTCGCCATTATTCTTGGTGGCCTTCATCTTATCGAGGATGAACTCCATCGCTTCGATCTCGTCCATGCTATAGAGCAGCTTGCGCAGAATCCAGATTTTTTGCAGCTGGTCCGGCTTGATCAGCAACTCTTCGCGGCGCGTGCCCGATTTGTTCAAG
>JANPCW010000047.1:0-3983 GCA_031431155.1 Janthinobacterium sp.
CCAGATCGACGCCGTGCAAAATCTGATCGCCGGCCCGCTCGACCATCGGGCGCTGGAAAACGCCACCCGCAGCCTGAAGGAAGTGGTCTACAAGCAAGGCCAGATCAAGCATAGCCTGACCGACGTCAAGCTGACGGTCAAGAACATGATGATGACCTTCATCGACCGCCTCGGCCAAGTGGCGGCCAGTACCGGCGACTTTCACGAAAAAATTGGCGGTTTTTCCGAAAAAATCAGCCGTGCCGAAAATATCGGTGAACTGAACCATGTGCTCGACGAGGTTCTGCGCGAGACGCGCCTGATCCAGACCGAAGCGCTGCGCTCGCGCGACAAGATGACGCTGGCGCGCCAGGAAGTGCAGGATGCCGAGCTGCGCATCCACACCCTGGAAGCGCAGTTGCAGCACATGAGCGAACTGGTGCGCGAAGACCAGTTGACGGGCAGCCTGAACCGGCGTGGCCTGGACGATGTGTTCGAGCGCGAATCGGCGCGGGCCGACCGGCGCGGCACGCCACTGTGCATCGCGCTGCTCGACCTTGACGATTTCAAGCGCCTGAACGACACCTACGGGCACATCGCCGGCGACGGCGCACTCAAGCATTTGGTCAAGATCGTCAAGGAAACCTTGCGCTCGATGGACGTGATTGCGCGCTTCGGCGGCGAAGAATTCATGATCTTGCTGCCGGAGACGACCGTGGAAGCGGCCGCGCAAGCCATGACCCGCTTGCAGCGCGAACTGACCAAGCACTTCTTCCTGCATGACAACGAGAAAGTATTGATCACGTTCTCGGCCGGGGTCGCGCTGCGCGCTCCCAACGAAGCCCAGGCCGCGCTGGTCGAACGCGCCGACCGCGCCATGTATCAGGCCAAGCAGGCCGGTAAGAATCGGGTGGTGGTGGCCGAATAGATCATGCATGCGCAGCTCGCGCCGAGCTCAGCCGCCTCCGCGATGGGTCACCAGGTCAAATCGTTTTTGCACTTGGTAGCGCTGCATTGGAGAAAGCCCCGCATAGACGAAGCGCACGTTCAATCGAGGGATCTCCAGCTTGGCGATGCGCGTTGCCGGCAGCTGCGTCCATGTTAGTTGCAGCGTGCCGTCGGCCAGCAGTGCCCGGCAAATCGAACCGACGGCGTCCACAGTCAGCGTGGCGGAAGGCAAAGCGCGTGGCAGCCATGACAGCAAATCGGTTGCGGTGCAGCCCATGACTCGCTCGAAACTCTCAGGAACAAAAACAGGAGTCATCGCCTGGGTAATCCGACAAGCATCGGATCTGGCGCCGCCTGTTGTTGCTTGTATATTTGCGTGCATATTTGCTTGCCATGGGCTTGGAAGCGGCGGTGTTCTTCCGGCGGCACCAGCGAACCTCCGGTAGTCCAGATGATATGCGTAGCGCCGCCCATACGATGTTCCAACCCGTGATAGCGCAGGTAGTCATGACCGCGATCGCTGCCGGTCAGCCATCCCGGCCCGCCCACGCCGGCTGCGGCTGACGGTTCGAGCTCGATGCCCTCCGCCTGTGCCACCTGGAACAGCTGGGCGAACAGCTGCCGGTCACTGACGGTAAATACGCCAGACAACTGGGCCGCCATTAGCGGGCTCACCAGATGCGAAGCCTGGCCCACCGCCAAACCATCGGCCTCGGTGCGATTGTCCAGGCCGATATCGTAGACCGAGAGCGGGGCACCCTGCTGCGATGCGAGTTGCACCAGCATGCAGGGCGACGCGACCGGTTCGGCGAAAAAGCAGTGGACGTGTGCGCCGAACAGCGCCTTCAGGCCGAAGGTGATGCCGCCGGGCGCGCCACCGACGCCGCACGGCAAATAGACGAACAGCGGGTGCTCGGCATCGACTGTGCGCCCGGCTGCTGCCAGTTGCGCAGCGAGATGCCGGGCCGCGGCGGCATAGCCGAGAAACAGCATGAGCGAACGCTCGTCATCGATAAAGTGGCCGCGCGGGTCGGCCTGTGCCTGGTCGCGCCCGGCGGCCACCGCCGCCGCGTAATCGCCGTCGTGCTCGACCACCTGCACCCCACGCTTGCGCAGGCGATCCTTTTTCCATCTCTTGGCATCGCTCGACATGTGAACCACGGCCTTGAAACCCAGTGCGGCCGCCATCACGCCGATGGACAAGCCAAGGTTCCCGGTGCTGCCGACCGTGACTGTATGACGTGCGAACAGAGCGCGCGCCGCTTGAGATGCGAGCTGGCGCCGATCGCCATCGTGGCTAAGTAGGCCATGCTCCACGGCAATCGACTCCGCCAGCGCCAGCACTTCGGGAAAGCCGCCACGGGCCTTGATGGAACCGGCGATAGGCAGCGCGTGGTCGGCCTTGATGAGCCAGGTGCCGTCGCGCTCCGGATCGCTGCCCATGGCCCGCTGCAGGCGGTTCACCTCGACCAGTGCGGATTCGATCAGGCCGGCGCTCTCTTCCAGCTCCACGAAGAGCACCGACATCAGCCCGGCACAGCGCGCCATCCTCGCCTCGGCTGCGGCCACATCGGCAACCGTGGGCGCGCCCTCCGGCAGCGCGCCGCCCAGACCGGGGTTGAGCCACAGCAGGGGTACGCGAGATTGCAGTTGTGCTAGTAGCTCGGGCGGGAATGTTTTCAGCTTAGGGTTCATGGGACCAACAGATCGACTGGGTTTCAATGGACGTAAAATTATAATCTTAATGGCGTCTGGTTCTGCCGGAAAACGCATTTTCTGATCGCATTCTCGGCCTGGGTCGCGCTGCGCGCGCCCGCCGAAGACCATGCCAAGCCGGCCGGCAAGAACCGGGGGCGACCAATAGGCATCTGTATTACGGGTCGCAGCCAGGAAGGGTTTGATCAGGACCGTTATTTTCTGCGGGCTGCTGTGCCGCCTCCATATCTGATTGCATGCTCGAAAGAACCGTACGCAACGTGGCACACGCAAGGTCGAATGGAGGGTGAAAATTCAGCGCGTCGATGGCTTCGAATTGCTTTCTTAAAGGGGCGTATCTATCGGCTAACTGCTGAAATACTGCATCCGCGTGACGGGTCATGAATTTCGCATTCCGCATCAAACTTTCGAGCTCTTTGTCAGCAACGAGCGCGAAGTCAAAGATATCGCGCCCGGTGATGCGATCTCCTCGATGCCACATTTTCTTGGCGATAATTTCAGCCGATGTTTCAACTCTCACCAGTCGCCCCATGACCGTGTGCAACTCGAAACCGGGGCTGGTCAGATTTGGAGCCGCAACGAAATCGATCTCCCCTTCTGGAAGGTATAGTTTCACATAGTCGGCGGTCTCAATGTAGTCACTGGTGATGGACTCGGCCACGTCGCTCAATCGCGGAGTCACAAATCCCAGCGATTGAGGATCGGGCACAAAAATGTCGATGTCTTTGCTATGCCTGTGCATATACCGAAGCATTAATACCGTCCCGCCGCCAAACGTCCAGAAGGGATCGGACCGCCCGTATTTAGCGATCTCATCGATCAGCCTGAGCGCCTGGCGGAATAAAACCTCCCAGGTTTTAGGGAGAACGGCTGTGTACTCGTTCAAGACCAGACCATCCGGCGTGTTTTCCATTCATGCGCCCAACGGGTGAGGTGCTTCATGATTTTCTTTGCTGGCGTATCACTGGTGGACGCCTCCGCAATGGCTTTCACTACGATGGGTAACGGCGTCTCATCAAGTAACGTCATTAAATGGGGGTGGTAACGATCAGGCGCCACGCCAGAACGCAGGATTTCGGACAGCATCTCCGGCGTGAGCACGTCTCGATAGCTCGTACTGACAGTGCGTGCCGCAACCGCCAATGCACTTCTCACGCCATCTGATTGTTGTATCTGCATGTCGACACCGAGAACATCGAACACAGTTTTCAATTTCGAATAACCGAGGTCTTTGAGCGTCCCATTCTCCAACTGGTTAATGGTGACACGGGACAAACCCGTCAGTTTTGCCAAGTGACCCTGCGACAAGCCGGTTTGCAAGCGTTTGGCGCGCACCCTAC
>JANPCW010000048.1:0-3767 GCA_031431155.1 Janthinobacterium sp.
CGGCCTTGGAAGCGGAGAAGCGGAATGGAAGTTGAATGCCCATCAGAGATCCTGTCCCTGCGCCAGCGCCAGCTCGCGCACGGCCTCGACAAACACTTGCGCCCGGTGCGCATAATTGGTGAACATGTCAAGGCTGGCGCATGCAGGCGACAGCAGCACGGCGTCGCCGGCCTGGTCCAGTTCGGCGGCGCGCTGCACTGCCAGCGGCAAGCTTTCGCAATCGACAATCTGCACGCCGGACGGCTCCAGCGCCGCGCGCAAGGCCGGCGCATCGCGCCCGATCAGGATCGCGGCGCGCACGAAACGCGACACCGGCTCGGCCAGCGGCGCGAAATCCTGGCCCTTGCCCTCGCCGCCGGCGATCAGCACCAGGCGCTGGTCGGCGCCGCCAAAGCTCTTGCCCAGGCCATTCAAGGCGGCGACCGTGGCGCCCACGTTGGTGCCCTTGCTGTCGTCGTAATAGTCGACGCCGTTCACTGTGGTGATCATTTCGACCCGGTGCGGCTCGCCCTGATACTCGCGCAGTCCGTGTAACAAGGGAGCAATCGGCAGCCCGATGGCGCGGCACAGGGCCAGCGCCGCCAGCGCATTCGATGCGTTATGCTGGCCGCGGATGCGCAGCGCGTCGGCCGGCATCAGGTGATTGGCGGTGCATGGCACCGGCTCGCTCGCGGCCTGGTTTTTCTTGCGCTTCTTCTCGCCCTCTTCAGCGGCCACCGCAACCGTCAGCCAGGACACGCCGCGCGCGTTTTGCAGCCCGAAGCTGCCGGCTTCAAGCGGTTCGTCGGTGCCGAAGGTAATCACGGTCTTGCCCGGCTCGGCCATCCGCATCACGCTCTGGTCGTCGCGATTCAGGATGCGCACCGTGTCCGCGCCGAAAATGCGCGCCTTGGCGCGCGCATAGGCGGCCATGTCGCCGTGCCAGTCGAGGTGATCCTGGCTCAGGTTCAACACGGTCGCAGCGTCGGCCTGCAAGCTGGCCGTGGTGTGCAACTGGAAGCTCGACAGTTCCAGCACCCAGACCTGCGGCAATGCATCGCCTGCGTGCATGGTCTGCTCCAGCACTTCGCGCAGCACGTCGAGCGCGGCCGGGCTGATGTTGCCGGCCACCCGCACGCTCATGCCGGCGCGCCGGCACAGCAGGCCGACCATGCTGGTGACGGTGGTCTTGCCGTTGGTGCCGGTGATGGCGATCAGCTTCGGCGCGTAGCCTTGCTGCTGCTTCAAGGCCTGCAGCGCCTGGGCGAACAGCTCGATCTCGCCCCAGACCGGAATGTTCCGATCGTTGGCTGCCGGGATGATGGCGGCCAGCTCCTTGCCCGGCGCCAGGCCCGGGCTGACGGCGACGAAATCGATTCCATCGAGCAGGCCGGCTTGCAGCGGCCCGCCGATAAATTGGGCATCGGGCACGCCAGCGCGTAGCGCCTCCAGGCGCTGCGGCGCATCGCGCGTATCGGCCACGCGCACGCGCGCGCCGCAACGGGACAGCCATTGCGCCATCGCGAGGCCCGATTCTCCGAGCCCCAGTACCAATGCGTGTTGGCCGGCGTAGTTCATCAGCGTAGCTTCAGTGTGGAAAGGCCGATCAAGACCAGCATCATCGAAATGATCCAGAAGCGCACAACCACTTGCGTCTCCTTCCAGCCTTTTTGTTCAAAGTGGTGATGCAGCGGCGCCATCAAAAATACCCTGCGCCCCACCCCGTAACGCTTCTTGGTGATCTTGAACCAACTGACCTGGATCACCACCGACAGCGTTTCGACGACGAAGATGCCGCCCATGATGAACAGCACGATCTCCTGGCGCACGATGACGGCGATGGTGCCGAGCGCGCCGCCCAGCGCCAGCGCGCCGACGTCGCCCATGAACACTTGGGCCGGATGCGCGTTAAACCACAGGAATGCCAATCCGGCCCCGGCCATCGCGCCGCAGAAAATGATCAGCTCGCCGGCGCCCGGAATATGCGGGATGAACAGGTACTTCGAATAAGTTGCGCTACCGGTCAGGTAGGCGAACAGGCCCAGCGCGGAACCGACCATCACGATCGGCATGATCGCCAGGCCATCGAGGCCATCGGTGAAATTGACGGCGTTGCTGGAGCCGACGATCACGCAGTAAGTGAGCGCAATGAAACCCCACACGCCCAGCGGATAGCTGAAGGTCTTGATGAACGGGACGATCAAGTCGGCCTTGGGCGGCAAGTCCATCGAAAAGCCCGATTGGACCCAGGCGAACACCAGGTTCCATACTTGGGTGGCGTTCGGCGCCGAGACGGAAAACGCCAGGTAAAAGGCGGCGCTGAGCCCGATCAGGGATTGCCAGAAGTATTTCTCGGCCGAGCGCATCCCGTTCGGGTCTTGCCGCACCACTTTGCGGTAATCGTCCACCCAACCGATGGCGCCAAAGCCGAGCGTGACCGCCAGTACCGGCCACACCAGGCGGTTCGACAGGTCGCACCACAGCAAGGTGGACACGCCGATCGAGATCAGGATCAAGACCCCGCCCATGGTGGGCGTGCCGTGCTTTTTCAAATGCGTTTGCGGACCGTCAGGACGCACCGCCTGCCCTACCTTCATGCGCGTGAGCATGCGGATCACGGCCGGGCCGGCGGCCAGGCCGATGACCAGCGCCGTAATCGTCGCGAACACGGCGCGAAAGGTGATGAAGTTAAAGACCCGCAGCGGGCCGAGATCTTGTTGAAAGTATTGGGCTAGCCAGAGCAGCATGATTAATGGGCTTCCTTGTTATCGTTGTCTGTTCGGTTTTCTGCGCCGAGCAGGTGTTGCACCACACGTTCCATCTTCATGAAGCGCGAGCCCTTCACCAGCACGGTCGGGTTCGCTGCAGCGGCCAGCGTTGCATCCAGGGCCGGCAGCAACTGTTCAAGCGCTTCAAAATGGCGCGCCCCGAAGCCTTGCAGGTGACGCGCCAGTTCGCCGGTGACGAGCACGCTGGTGATGCCTTTGCTGTCGGCGTAGGCCGCGATTTCCTCATGGAACTGACGGCCTTGAGTGCCCACTTCTCCCATGTCGCCCAGTACCAGGACGCGTGGCGCCGGCGCCTGGGCCAGCACGTCGATGGCGGCGCGCACCGAGTCCGGGTTCGCATTATAGGTATCGTCGATTACGGTCACGCCGTTGGCTGCAGTCTTCTTCTGCAAGCGCCCGTTAACTGGGGCGAACGATTCCAGACCGCGCGCGATGACCTCGACCGGGATCCCGATGGCGCAGCTAGCGGCGATTGCCGCCAGCGCGTTGCGCACGTTGTGCAAGCCGGCCGCGGACAGGCGCACGCTAAAGGCCGCACCGGGCGCAGTTACCTGCAGCTCACTGCCATACTCACGGGCCTGCCACGTGCAGCTGACGTCGGCCCCGCCGTCGAAGCCGAAGTTGACGACCCGGCGCTGGCCGGCCAGCTTGCGCCACAGGCCGGTGTAGAGATCGTCGGCCGGGAACACCGCGACCCCGTCGACCGCCAGCGCGGCGATCACGCAACCGTTTTCCTCGGCCACCGCCTGGACGCTGTGCATGAATTCCTGATGCTCGCGCTGGGCATTGATCACCAAGCCCACTGTCGCTTGCGCAATCGCGGCCAGGCGCGCGATTTCGCCAGGATGATTCATGCCTAGCTCGATCACCGCAGCCCGATGGCTTTGTTCAAGCCGCAGCAGGGTCAGCGGCACCCCGATTTCATTATTCAAATTGCCGCGTGTGGCCAGCCGGGTGTCCTCGCCGAAAGCGGCGGCCAGGATCGCGGCGATCATTTCC
>JANPCW010000049.1:0-6293 GCA_031431155.1 Janthinobacterium sp.
CTATCCCTGATTTTTCGGTAACTGTCGAGCATTCTCGAAATGGAGGCGCCGGTTTCGCCTTCGATTGCAACAAATTGGTTGGCATTGCCCGCGGGCGCGCGTGCGCTTGTAATAAAAGGCGCGAACATTTTCACCGGCAGCATCCAGGGATTGGCCTTCTCGGCAAACATAATCGTGTTGGTACGCATCGGGTGCAGCCATTTCAGTATCTCGGCGCTCAATGGATTGGCGAATGCGGTAACCCACGGGCTGAGCGTATTCTTGTACAGCAGCTCATTCCATTCCGACATGGCCTGCACCTTTTCAAACGACTGTTTCGGATACGCGTAGTGAATCTGTTCAACCTGGCGTTCCTCGAACTTGACCGTGTACTGCGGCTTGCGGCAATCGGGGTCGCCGGTCGGGTTGCTGATCTTCATCTCGTACAAGCCGGGCTTGAGCGCATCGAGCTCGCCCAGGCTTTCCAACATCGCGCGGTGTTCCAGTTTCGCCACGCTGGCTGATACAAAAATACCCAAATGGCCGACGTGGGTATTTAGCAAATAGACGATCCGCTGGCCTGCGTTCTTCAGATCGGCCGTGCTCGGGTAGACGCTCGGGATCCAGTTGAGCGCCTGGTGCGGCGGCGTGATGTTGTCGCCGCTGGAGGCAAAGATCACAATCGGGTTGCGGATGCGCTTCAGGTCGACGTGGCAGCACTCGCAAAGCTTCATGATCCCGCGCTCGAGCTTGTTGCCGATGAAAAGATTTTCGATGGTCGACAGGATCTCTTCGCGGCTCAGGAAATGGTAGCCGGTCCACCAGCGCTCGAAGGCGAGAAAGCGCTCCCGTTCGGTATCGATCTGCGTAAAAATGGCGTAGTTCTTGTCCCACAGCGTGTTGGCCGGATTCAGGTTTTCAAAATTTTGTACCAGCCATGCACCGTCGAGCCTGCCGTTACCCAGATCGGCCAGCCAGTGCGTAAGCCAGCTACCGCCCATCAAGCCGCCTGCGAGGCGCATCGGATTGACATCGGACTCACCGGCCCAGTACGAGAGCGGGGACCCGTTGAGCACCGTCGCGCCGCTCAACCCTTCGCAGTCGGCGGCCAGCAAAGTGAGCGCCCAGCCGGCCTGGCAGTTTCCATAGAGTACCGGCGCCTGACCATCGTGCCGGCTGCTCACTTCCTCGACAAAACGGCGCAATGCATGCAATACGTCGGCCAGGGTCTGATTGGGACAAGGCAACGGAAAGAAGATGACGAAGTAGGTCGCGTGTCCCTCATGCAGCGCCATGCCCACCTCGGAGTCGTGCTTGAATCCGCCTATGCCCGGGCCATGGCCGGCACGCGGATCGACGATGACGACGGGGGGCTTTTTGTCATCGACGCAGTCTTCCGCATGATCTTCATGGCAACTCGTGATGCGCAGTAGCGCGTAATTTGCAGGCCGCTCGAAACGTCTGGCGTCGAGAATGGTTTCGTATTCGAAGTCGAGCGGGGCCGGCATGCCTGCCTCTTCGTGCGCCAGCATGTTGTCGGCCCGTTCGCGCAGCATGTCGAGGAACAGCACGCTGCGCTGCCAGCGATCTACCTGGTAAGCCAATGCCTGATCGATCAACGACGCCGGTGCGGCCCCGGCTGGCGCCGCTGCCGGGCCATGCGGTATGTCGGCCACCTGCGGCCGAAGCGGGAGCAACGGGGCCGCAATCAGCTTGGCCTTGGCCTTCGCGCTCACTTTTGTCGCCTTGCTGCTGATTGGTTGATTATAACTTTGCATGGAAAAACCTCAGGTGATGGAACAAGAATTTTCGGATGGCGGCAGATGGCGTCAGTGCTGGCACTTCGCTTGCCAGCGCCATGGCCCGGCTGCCGTGCCTGCGGAGGAAGTCGGCGCGCTCACGCAGATACTCCCGATGCCAGCGGCACGTCGGCTGACCGTGCACCGTGCATGCGCGCACTCTCGCACATCGACATGCCCGGCGCATGGCCCATGTCATGCATCAGGTCGCCCTTTCGGGGCGGCCGGCACAGCGCCATGTCCGGCATGCGGGCCGAGCTCGCCGTGGCCGGCCTTGGCATCGCGGACTGGTGTCGTTGCTGCCTTTGCGCTCGAATCGATTCCGGATAGCTGCATTTGACGCCCGCCGCGCTCAGGGTAAAGACCAGCTCGCCGACTTCGATGGTGCTAGTTTTCATGGTGATTCCTTAAATGAAGGGATTCGGCGTGCATGGCATGATGCGGTTATCAAATTTTAGAATTTGCGAGGGCAAGTTCTCCTTTGTATGCGGAATCAGTTCCATCGTTACGCGGTGCGTCGCCCCCCCCAATCGACGGGGCGATGTGCTCGACCCAGTCGAACAGGTCGGCGTGCCACATCGACTGGGCGCCCATTTGACAGTGCTCGGCCGCGCCAGAATTACGCTGGTAGACGATCGAACGCACACTGCGCGCGCCGGTCAGCGCCCGCGCGAAGTCGGCGGCTTGGCTGACTGGGATGAAATGATCGTCGGCGCCCGCCAGGATCAGCACGTCGGCCTCGATGCGGGCTGCAATCGGGGCCAGGGTATAGCTGGCGAGCGCCTCGACAGTTTCGAGCGCGCTGGCCGTGCCAAGCACCCACTGCGCATTCGCGACGCTCCACGCGAACCCGGGCGAGAACCAGGCCTTGAGTGCGATGAGTGCATCCAGGACGGCACCGGCATGATGCGCGTGCAGCCAGAACGCAAACGGCGGGACGCTTTGCCTGGCGAGCGCGCCGAAATCGAACAGCACGTCGAATGCGACGACGCCGTCGATGCGACGATCAAACGCGGCCGCCCGGGGCGCAAGATAGCCGCCCATGCTCATGCCGATCAACACGGTTTTGGGCGGCCGAGGGTGGGACGCGAAGTGGGCGTCGAGCACGGCGGCCGTCGGCCGCTCCCACTCGGGCGTAAAGGTGAGCTTTTGCTCGCGCAACACCGCGCCTTGCCCAGGCCCTTCAAAGGTCAGGACGGAGAAACCGCGCTCGTGCGCTGCCGGCACCAGCGCGAAATACAGTTCCTCCAGCGTCGAGTCGAAGCCGCCGCACAGTACGAGCAGGGGCCGAGGACGAGGCCCGGCTTGTGCGCCGGACCGGGCCGGGTAGAAGATTGCGTTCAGGTGGTGCGGTCCGTACGGGATGCGCAGGCGCTCGCGCGCAACACCAAGCGCATCGAGGCCGGCCTCGAACGCTGCGACGTTGCGCCGGAACGTCACAGGGCGCCTGGCGTCGGCCGGTGGCAGGAAGAATTCGGCTGTCCGCAGGTAGTTATGCGAGCGCAGCAGTGCTTGTCCGCGACTACGCGGGTCGCCGATACGGTCTGCGCGTTCGAGCACCCGATTGGCCGTCGCCTCCCAGGCGTCATACCAGCTTTGCACATCGCCGTCGCGGACGTGCCCGATGGTTTCCAGCACTTCCCCCGTATCGGCGCCGTCCGTCCTGATGTTATTGAGCGCCCTGAGCGTCTGGAAGTGGAAGGCCTGGTCGCGAAAGTAGCGCCGCATGCCGCGCCGGCGCCCGATGACGAACCGGCCGGCCGCTCTGGTGGACAGCTTCTCCTGGCTCATGGCCGCGCCTTGGTGCAATAGCCGAGCTTGTTGAGTGCGCGTGGCACTCTACTGGTGCAGTCGCAGGGCATTCCGCTGACGTCGAAACTGTGGGTTTGCATGGTCAATTCTCCTCGGTTTGAATAATCAGGTCTTACCAGGTGGCGCAGGGGATTGCTTGACGGCGGTTATTCGGCAACACTGTGTTTCCATGTGCTTCACGACCTTCGTCAAGTTCGGTTTGCATCCGGCCTCCGCCCATGTTCCACCAAGGTTCGCTCATATGGGAGGATGGCCGTGCGCGATCGTCAAGATGCGAAAACACCCGATCCACCGTGGTTCGGACCAACCCTTCGCTTTCACGGCGGAGGGCCGGCACTGAATTGACGCCGGGATGTGGATGCCGCCTGTGCTTGATTAAAACGGCAACTGCCAAGAAACGCGTGCGACCCAGCTTCTTCTAAGCTGGGGACCATTCAAGGACTGGTAAACCGGCGCGCCGGCTTCGATAAAAAACTGTTGCCCCTTGAGGACGCCCTCTTTGGGGTGCAGGTTGGCTCCAAGCAAGAGGTCCAGACGCTTGCCGCCTTGTAATGCCGGATCCTTGGCTGGCTCATCGGTGGGGTTGAGAAGCGGATCGGCACCATGGACATTGGCCCACCGCTCGCAGTCGGCGCGTACCGACACGGTCAGCCAATTGGTCATTTGCCGTGCGCTCCAGGCACTGACCCGATATCGATTGCCCAGTCTGTAGTCGTTGCTGTTCTCGCCCAACCGCAGGGTCGATCCGAACTCTGCTCCCCAACTCCATGGCGCCGCTGTGCCAAGGTAGGTGAGACCCGGGAGGAAAGAGACCGTCCCAGATCCGGTTTGCATGCCATAGTCGAGCCGCAACCCCTCCATTCTCTGGTCGATGGATCCGGTAGGAAGGCCGACTCCGCCGCTCAGCAGTATGCGATGTCGCTGGTCTGGCGATGCGTACAGGTTGTAGAGGCCGCGCAATTCAACGTCACCAATTCCCTCAGTACGTTCGATGAGGTGCTCGCCCATCCTGCCGACATGATTCATCGACTTGCGTGCGTATGGGAGCATCGCCATGAGCGTCAGGTCGTTGCTTGGAGAATACATAGCCATGAACATGTGGATCTGCACGGTCATTTCCGTCGGCGTCATGGCGAAACGCTCGAGAACTTTCTCGTTGCCGATGCGGTTCGTTCCTGCGAGATTGCCGACCGCGCTCTCGAACATGGATTGATAGCCCAGCATCCATTCGCCGGCTTTTCCCACCATGACCCCGGGTGGCATGTAGCCAGCGCCGCTCATGGCGCCAGTCGTGCTGCCGCCCATGGCCCCGGCTTGGCGCCCATCTTGCGCTTGCGCGGACGTGACATTTAGTCCCGCCATGAGCGTCCACGTAACAGTGCTCGCCGCAATAACCCTGCGTACCAGTCCCTTCCGTGTGCAGGGCGCTGCCGACAGCGATGCGAGCCCTCCGGCGGGGTTGTGGGCCTTTGACCTATCTAGAGAATTCATCGTCGATACATCCTATAAGCGATGATTAAAAAAATTGTTTTCGGTGAACCGCTTCGATCAAGCGGTGGAACTCAACGCTGGAGATCAAATCACACTGGATGATTGTTCATTCAGATGGATTGGCCGAAAGCCTGGCGTCTGCGAAAAGGGTTTCTTCATGGGAGTTCCTCGATCGTAGCGAATGCCGGCCCCCGAAAATGCCGGGGCACGAGCAAATGTGGCAGCCCGAGGCTGAGCAAAATTCCCAGCACGGTGAGTCCCGCGGTCAGCACGAAAGAGGCGCCCGGCAAGACCTTGGCATTGAAAAGCAGTCCGCCGGCCGCCGAGCCGAGCGTGACGCCAAGGCTGGCGGCTGCCGTTTGCTTGCCCAGTTCCCATCCCTGCGCGCTCCCAGCCTTGGCCGAGATCCAGTAGGTCAGGATCGGCGACAGAATACCGGCACTGGCAGCGACTGCGCCGATAACGACCAGCATCAACGTAAAATTGGATGCCCACGGTACCAGGAACAAGCCTGCCGCGAGCACCGACAGCGCCGGTGCGATGACCCAGCGGGTTCTGTCCGGCTGGAACCAGGGCGAAAATACAAGCGCCTGCATCACAAACATGACCAGGCTGCACTCGGCAAACATCAGCGCGATCTGGTACGCGGTCAAGCCAAGCTCCTGCTTGCCCCGCAGAGCAAGCCCGACTTCGAAAGCCCCGACCCCGGCCGAGACGATGAGGGTGATGATGAGCAGCCTCGGCACCAGCCACGCAGTCTTATTGACCGCGGCGATCGAAGTCTTTTGTGACCGAGCATGGCGCTCGCCACCGGGCACGGCGAACGCGACAGCCGAGGCCACGAGAAAGGCGAGCAGTGCAGTCACCCCGAGCGGAATCGCGAGCGATCCTGCCGGCATGGCTTGGGTGAACAAGTTCGTGGCAACGCGCGAAATGAACACGCTCAGCATCGGTCCGAGCAGGAAGCCGGTAATGCCGGCCATGCTGACGAAGGCAAGCCGCCGGGCGCGCCCTTGTTCGGTCGTGGTGAAGCCGCCGATCAGCGCCGCCGCCACCGGCGTCACCGCCGCCGCGAACATGCCGCTCAAGAAGCGCTCCGCGTACACTGTGGCCAGACTCTCGACCAACGAGAAGACCAGCATCGTGGCCCCGAAGCCGAATAGCCCAAGCAGCAGCACGCCGCGCGGGCCGCGCCGATCGGACAGCCGACCC
>JANPCW010000050.1:0-2471 GCA_031431155.1 Janthinobacterium sp.
CGTGAAAGCGGTGATCACCCGTTCATTCGAGCGGATTCACCGTTCCAACCTGGTGGGCATGGGCGTGCTGCCGCTGCAATTCATCGGCGACGACAGCGTGCAGAGCCTGGGCATCACCGGTAACGAGACGTTTGACCTGAAGGGCCTGGAAGGCGAGATCAAGCCGCAGCAACTGGCCACGCTGGTGATCCACCGGGCCGATGGCAAGACGCAAGAAGTGAAGCTATTGCTGCGCATCGATACGCCGATCGAAGTCGACTACTACAAGCATGGCGGGATTCTGCCGTTCGTGCTGCGTCAGTTGCTGGCCGCGTAAATTACGTCCAGTGTCGGTCAAGAAACGCCGGATTCGTCCGGCGTTTCTTATGGGAAGCACGGTTGGTATTCGACCGTTCGCATGCTGTGCAACGATATTCACTCCCCTTATGCCGCGCTCCAGGGCTGCACAAAACTGGCAAAATCTCAAGAAAGTTATTGAGGTTTCACTAGCTTCTGTGTGGATGCTGCGCGAATCCACTACAATGTGGGGCATAAGGGTCTATCATTATCCGTACGTATCGATCCATTTTTTTCACCTATTTGAGACTCTTGTTGCACTATGCGTCGTCCATCCAAAGATTCATCCCATAAATTGTCCGCCGAAAGTGCGCGCCTGGTCACGTTCGCGCAGGCCATCGAGCAAGCGGCCAGCCGCATCGAAGAGCGGGCCTGGGAACACAGCCTCGACACGCAGCTCCAGAAACTATTGAAATCGGGCCACCAGGACAGCATCGACGCGGCCCTGGCCAGTGTGTTCAAGGACGACCTGAACGCCTATGACGTCGTCATGGACGGGGTGGAAGCGGTCAGCGAGTCGACCGTTATCACCCAGGAAGCAGCCGATGGCACCATTACCCGCTACGACGCGCTGCTGGTGGCGGCGCCGGTCTTGGCCTGGACCCGGTTTGCGATCGCATCGGGCCCGATTGCCGCCGATGTGTTGAGCACGCTGTCAGCCCATTTCGGCGCGCACTTGCTGGCCGAAAACACCCGCGTGGCGCTGGCCCCTACCCTGTACGCGATCGACCAGCTGCCGCGCAGCCATGCCGAAACCTACACCATGACGCACAAGCTGGCGCAGGCCGCGCTCAAGGGCACGGCCCTCAAACCGGCCGCCAAGGCGCCCGAAACCGCGCCGTTTCTGGCCGACACGCGCTACCTGCTGGCAGTCGTACTGGCCCCGGCCGGCGAACCGCTGTTCCGTTGGCAGATGCCGGCCCACCAAGCCAATTTTATTGCCGAGCGCGAAGCCGCGCTGGCCCAATGGCGGGCCCAGGCCACGCCGAATATCACGCGCCTGCTGCCGGGCTGTGGCATCGAACTGCTGCTGCCGGAAGCCTATTACATGGCGTGCCGCGAAGCCGATAAATTGATTCGCCCGGTGTCGATCAGGGCCGCCGTGCACTACCTCACCCATACCCTGGCGATCGAGCCATCCGAGTTGCGCGCGGTGATCGCGGGCTTCGGCGAGGAAGCGAACGATAACCAGATCGATGAGTACCGGGTTGCGTTCACCTTGCGCCAAACGCCGGACGTCATTTACGGCATCGTGTGGCCGCTGTATGGCCAGGAAGACGAAGACGGCACCTCGGCCGAAGGGATGATCCACGCCGGCATCGCCGGTATCTCCAGCCAGAAGGCGCCGCTTGACGACATTGTGGCCCATTTGAATGCGGAGGGCGTCACCGTGATCAAGCGCCACAGCGAGCGCTTTGTCGCCGAGTTTTGCGACGACTGCGGGGCTCCCTTGTTTGCCGATCCATCCGGCGAGTTGACGCACCCGGAAATGCCCGAAGACGCGCCGGCGGGCAACGAGCATTTCCACTGATAACGGCAGTGCCTCGCACCATGCAACGCGGCTCAATTTTTGCCGCGTTTTTTACGTGTACAAGATCTGTTACCAGCTTGAGAATGGGTGCCGGATCAGGTTGGCGTTGTAGTAGCGCGCCTCGCCGGTGACTTCAGCACCGACCCAGTCCGGCGTCGAGAACGCCTGGTCTTCGGAGCTCAGTTCAATCTCGGCCACCACCAGCCCCTGGTTCGCGCCCAGGAATTGGTCGACCTCCCAGGTCATCCCATCGTGCACGATGCGGCGCCGGAATTTTTCGATGACGGGCTGTTCGCACACAGTGTCGAGCAAGACCTGCGCCTCGTCGACCGGAATCGGGTATTCCCATTCGCCGCGCGAGGCACCCACATTGCGGCTCTTGATCGTCAGCATTGCCAGCGCGCCTTCGATGCGCACCCGCACCACCCGGTCCGGGTGGGGCGATAGATAACCCTGGCGCTGCAGCACCGGCTCGCCCAGAGCGCGCCAAGCATCGCCGCGCACCAGGAACTTGCGTTCGATCTCGACCCCCACCGTTAATCGAGCGCCAGCAGGATCGGCTGCAGGATCGCGGCGCCCAGCGCGATGCTGCGGGCACCGTTCC
>JANPCW010000051.1:0-2401 GCA_031431155.1 Janthinobacterium sp.
CTTCCAGCCAAGTTCACCCGCTACCCGACGCGCCTTGGTTCCATTCGGAAATATCTGACTTCCCGTTCATTAGTGTTGTATTCTGACGTCGTCCACCACCCAAATCCGGCGTGCTGAGCTGCATTGATTGGCATTCCTGCACTACAATACGACATTGAAAAAAATGAGCGTCGTCGTGCCTAATCTTGTCGAAATCCGCGATCTGCACTTTGCTTATGGAGAACGTTCGATTCTGTCGGACCTCCAGATGGACTTCCCACGCAACAAAGTTGTTGCCGTCATGGGTGGCTCCGGCTGCGGCAAGACCACGGTGTTGCGTTTGATCGGCGGTCAGATCCGCCCGCAATCGGGCTCGGTCACGGTCGACGGTCAAATCGTCCACACGCTCGACACCGCACAGTTGTACCTGTTGCGCCGCAAGATGGGCATGCTGTTCCAGCATGGCGCCCTGTTTACCGACCTGACCGTGTTCGAGAACGTCGCCTTCCCGCTGCGCGAGCACACCGATCTGCCGGAAACGCTGCTGCGCGATTTGGTGCTGCTGAAATTGCACGCGGTAGGTTTACGCAATGCGGCCCAGTTAAAGCCGGCAGAAATCTCCGGCGGCATGGCGCGCCGGGTTGCGGTGGCGCGCGCCATCGCGCTCGATCCACCCCTGATCATGTACGACGAGCCGTTCGCTGGGCTGGACCCGATTTCGATGGGGGTGACTGCCAATCTGATCCGCAGTCTCAACGAAGCGCTCGGCTCGACCTCGATTCTGGTTTCGCACGACGTGCATGAGTGTTTCCTGATCGCCGATTACGTGTATTTCCTGTCGTCAGGAAAAATCGTGGCGCAAGGCACGCCGGCCGAGCTGCTGGCCTCGTCCGATCCCTACGTGAAGCAGTTTGTCAATGCAGAATCGGATGGCCCGGTGCCGTTCCATTACCCGGGTGCCACCCTGGCCGATGATCTGGGCTTGGAGGCGCGCGCATGATCGCTAATTTGTTGGGTGCGATTGGTGCGCCGCTGCGCCAGTTCACCGAAAATGTCGGCCTCGCCACGCGCACCTTTTTTACGATCCTGGCTGCATCAAAGGGCCTGTTGCGCCGGCCGCGCCTGCTCACGGAACAGATTCACTTCATCGGCAATTATTCGCTGATCATCATCGCCGTGTCCGGCTTGTTCGTCGGGATGGTGCTCGGTTTGCAGGGTTATTACACGCTCAACAAGTACGGCTCGGAACAAGCGCTCGGTTTATTGGTCGCATTGTCGTTGACGCGTGAACTCGGTCCCGTGGTGACCGCGTTGCTGTTTGCCGGTCGCGCCGGAACCTCGCTGACGGCTGAAATCGGCCTGATGAAGGCCGGCGAGCAATTGTCGGCCATGGAAATGATGGCGGTCGATCCCGTCAGGCGCGTCCTGGCCCCCCGTTTCTGGGCCGGCGTGATCGCGATGCCGGTGCTGGCGACCATTTTCAGCGCGGTCGGCGTGCTGGGCGGCTATCTGGTGGGGGTGCAACTGATCGGCGTGGATGAAGGCGCGTTCTGGTCGCAGATGCAAGCCGGCGTCGATATCTGGAAAGATATTGCCAACGGTGTTATCAAGAGTATCGTGTTCGGTTTTGCCGTGACCTTTATCGCGCTCTATCAAGGTTATCAGGCCCAGCCGACGCCGGAGGATGTGTCGCGCGCCACAACGCGCACTGTCGTCATCGCTTCGCTGTCGGTCTGGTGGCTCGATTTCATGCTGACCGCCTTGATGTTCAATAAGTAACTATTAGCCGGGCAGCCGCCGTTATGCTGTCAATACAAATTAGGATGGTCTATGCAACGCAAATCATTGGATATCTGGGTTGGCATGTTCGTGCTGCTGGGAGTGCTGGCGCTCATGTTCCTGGCATTGAAGGCCGGCAATATGAGTACCCTGTCGTTCGGCAAGACCTACCCGGTGCTGACCAAGTTCGACAATATCGGTGGCCTCAAGCCGCAGGCGCCCGTCAAAAGCGCCGGCGTGGTGGTTGGCCGCGTGGGTGACATCAAGTTTGACGACAAGACTTACCAGGCAGTGGTGACGCTGAACCTGGAGGCCGGGTACAAATTTCCAAAAGACAGTTCGGCCAAGATTTTGACCTCGGGCTTGTTAGGCGAGCAATACGTTGGCCTGGAAGCGGGCGGCGATACCAAGAACCTGATGGCAGGCGACAAGATCACCATGACCCAATCGGCCGCGGTGCTGGAAAACCTGATCAATCAGTTCATCTACAGCAAGGCCGCCGAAGGCAAGGAGAGCGCCAAATGAGTCAAATCGAATTTCCGGTAAAATCCATGGCGAGCCGGCTTGCGCTGACGATGCTGGCGGCGCTGTTGGCAACCGGCTGCGCGACCTCGTCCAATCCAAAGGACCCGTACGAGCGTTT
>JANPCW010000052.1:0-1593 GCA_031431155.1 Janthinobacterium sp.
TGCATCTGCTCGGCCAGGTCGCGTGCGTATTCCATGCCGCCCGTTTTCGGGGTCAGGATGATGTGCGCGCCGTACGCGGCCATGCTCTGGCGCCGTTCGATCGACAGGTATTCGGGCATCAGCAGCACCATCTTGTAACCGCGCAGCGCGGCCACCATCGCCAGCGCAATCCCGGTGTTGCCGCTGGTCGCTTCGATGAGCGTATCACCGGGCTGGATGGTGCCACGCTCCTCGGCCCGCTTGAGCATCGAGATCGCCGCGCGGTCCTTGACTGAACCGGCCGGGTTGTCGCCTTCCATCTTGCCAAGGATAATATTATTGCGGGCCAGGGCATCGGCGCCCGGCAGGCGCGTCAGTTGCACTAGCGGCGTGTTGCCGATCGTATCTTCTAGGGTCTTGTAAGCCATCGTGTTTTGCATCAATTTCGACAAAACACTATTTTAATCCGAGATCCGCTTGCGCGTGCGGCCGCGCCCAGGCCGGCAATACTTAAAGAGATCGCCCGTAGCTTGGGTCTCGTTTTATCGATCGGCGCCGCAGCAAATCCTTTGAGTCCGCCTGCCTGTTAATGAGTGAAGGTCGCGGACAACCCAAGCCGAACACTTGCCGCAAGCAAGCGCTTGTCACGCGTCCAAAGCAACGCTCCGGGTGAAAGCGCCACAGCGGCCAATAAGTGGGCGTCGACATAGCCAATCCCGATCCCGAAAAGTGTACGATGCGTGATGAAACGCATCACTTCCTCATCGGTGGCAACACCAGCTTGTGGCAAGTCTTGCAAGGAACTCAATATGGTTGCGCGATTTCGCAAGCTGCCCAATGCCAGTTCGCCCGTTACAAACCGGTGAGCCAGCACCTGACCTGCATTCAAAAGCCTATTCATTCCAGCGTCACCATACCGCAAGTGCTCGATCCAGACCGACGTATCCACCAGAATCACGTCGGTTCCGTCTGACGCCTTGGCACGTCGGCAAGCATCGGTTCGGAGCCTCCTAGTAGGGCCAGTCGTTTGGCGCTCTCGCGCTGGATTAATGCCTTGAGTGCCTCACGCACCAAGGCTGTCTTTTCCATTAGGCCAGTAAGAGACTGCGCCTTTTCCAGCAATTCATCATCGAGTGCAAGTGTTGTGCGCATATCGCCCTCCGCTCATTGAAGCACTAAATATAACATCAAACGATCACCATAAAAATGCGTCGAACCATGGCGCAGGCAACACTGTCGACCATGCCCCAACAAAAAAACCCACGCTGCCGGACTGCTCAACGTGGGTTCAACTTGCTTAAGAGCCGATTCTGAATTTGTTTCAGCCGGCCTTCCAGTCCAAATTACTTCTTCATCTCGCTCTTCATCTCGTCTTTTTTCGGCTTCGCATAGGCGCCTGCTTTGCTGTCGGCCATCGGCATGGCATCGGCAGCCATCGGCTTGGCGCCAGCCATTGGCTTCATCGGCTTGGCTCCGGCCGCAGGCTTGGCAGCGTCCGCGCCAGGCAGGGATTGGCCGCTCACCTGCAATCCGGCCGCCGACAGTTTTTTCGCGTTTTTGGCGCCGATTCCCTTCACCCGTTTCTCGAGGTCTGCCCAATCCTTGAACTCGCCG
>JANPCW010000053.1:0-5379 GCA_031431155.1 Janthinobacterium sp.
CCATCCGGTGCGCCTTGATCAGGTCGAGGCAACCATGCAGATCGTGCTCGGCCGCCAAGGCAGTGCCGACCGACGGGTGTCGCGCCGCGAGCGCGCGCAGTTGTTCCGGTTCCAGGTGAATGATCTTGCCGGGACGATGGCCAAGGTCGAGCAGCAGCTTGACCTGGCGCAACTTGGCCAGTTGGTCGGCTGGATAGGCGCGTTCTCCATGGATATCGCGCACTGGCCGCGGGAAATTGTAGCGCCGCTCCCAAACGCGTAGCGTTTCCTTTGCCACGCCAAGGTCGCGTTCGACGTCGCTGATGGTGCTGGAAGCTGGCGGAGCCTGGGTTTTATCGGTCATAGGATCGTGTGTTTCATTCGCATACAAGCAATTACTCGGTTCCCATGCAATTTCTTATGTCGTCGGCCCGTGTTGCGCCCGATCAGCATTCTACATTTTCTTTGCTGACCGATTGAACCGTCCTGCGTCCGCTGCGAGCACGTTGATATTGGCGCGCAATTTTTTGAATCCGCGCGCTGCAAGCGAACGTATCTGAATCTGTCGGCAAACACTATTGACAGCGATCCGGAATTGTTAGATTATCGCGTTTATAGTCTGTTTGTCCAGGACAAAAAATCGGAGTTACACGGGAATTGCCATGAATATCGCTGTAATTGGTTCAGGAATATCAGGTTTGTCCTGCGCATATCGCTTGGTGCAGCAGGGCATGGAGGTCACGTTGTTCGAGGCCGGCGAGTACTTCGGCGGGCATACGCACACGGTCGATGTCAGCCTGGATGGCATCACCTACGGGGTCGACACCGGTTTTCTGGTATTCAATCACAGCACGTATCCCCAGTTCGTCAGCCTGCTGGAAGAACTCGATGTGATCTCGGCGCCCAGCGACATGTCGTTCTCGGTCAAAATGCCGGTGAGCGACGCACCGGGCGCGCGCATGCTGGAATGGGCCGGCGGCAATCTGGACACCGTGTTCACCCAGCGCCGCAATGCCTTCAATCCGAAATTCTGGGGCATGCTGCGCGACATCCTGCGTTTCAATCGGCAAGCGAGCGCGCTGGCCGTGGCCGCCGATGCGCCCGAGCTGACGCTGGGCCAATTCTTGCGCCTACACGGTTACAGCGAACAGTTTTGCCGCTGGTACTTGCTGCCGATGGCCGCCTGCATCTGGTCCTGTCCGTCCGATCAAATGCTGGCCTTTCCGCTGTCGAGCTTTCTCCGTTTCTGCCACAACCACGGCCTGCTGCAAGTGAACCAGCGCCCGCAATGGCGCACTGTCAAAGGCGGCGCCAGCAACTATGTCGGGAAACTGCTGGCCGCGCTTCCCGATCGGCGCCTGAACTGCCCGGTACTGGCGGTCACGCGCAGCGCGCAGCGCGGCCCGCGCATGGTCAGTATTAATAGTGGCGCTGGCGCCGAACATTTCGACCATGTGGTCATGGCGTGCCATAGCGACCAGGCGCTGGCGCTGCTGAGCGACGCGGGAAGCGACGAGCGCGCGCTGCTGTCAGCCATTCGCTACCAGCCGAACCGGGCCGTGCTGCACACCGATGCCAGTTGCCTTCCGCGCAACCGCAAAGCATGGTCGGCCTGGAATTACCAAAGCGCTGCCGGCAGTGCGCCTCGGGTGTGCGTGCATTACCTGATCAACCGCTTGCAGCCGCTGCCGTTCACGACACCCGTCATCGTTTCGCTGAACCCGATCGAGGCCCCCGATCCGGCTTGCGTGATCGATGAATTTTCCTACGCGCACCCGCTGTTCGACGCCGGCGCGATCGCTGCCCAAGCCAGCCTGGCCGGCATTCAGGGTGCTCGGAATACCTGGTTTGCCGGCGCCTGGACCGGTTATGGGTTTCATGAGGATGGTTTGAAATCGGGCTTGGCGGTGGCCGAAGCGCTGGTGCAGGCCGGCTGGGAGCGACAGCATGCCGCCGCCTGAAGTCAATCCGGTGACGGGCGCCCAGCAGGTGAATCAGGCCCAGCTGTGCACCGGGCTGGTGCGCCACCAGCGCCTGCGCCCGGTACTGCATGGGTTCGAATACGGGATCTATTTCCTGCGGCTTCCACTACGCTCGATGGGGGCCGCGCCGTTCGGCACGCGCCTGCTGTCGCGCAACCGCTTCAACCTGCTGTCGTTTTGCGACCGCGACCATGGCGACGGCCAGCAGCCGCTGCTGCAATGGATAGACGGGCTGCTGGGCGCTGAGGGCGTACATGACGCGGATGGCGAAATCTGGCTGCAGACCATGCCGCGCGTGCTCGGCTATGGATTCAACCCGGTCTCGTTCTGGTTTTGCCAGCGCCGCGATGGCGTCCTGCGCGCGGTGCTGTGCGACGTACGCAATACCTTTGGCGAGCGTCATTACTACCTGCTCGAAACGGGGGGCGTGATCGCTTACGGCAGCGAGCTGAGGGCGCGCAAGGTGTTCCATGTCTCGCCGTTTTGCGAGGTCGAGGGTGGTTACCGGTTCCGCTTCATGCGCGCGCTGCGCGCCGGGCGCGAGGTCAGCCTGGCCTGCATCGATTTGGACGACGCCGAGGGCGCCTTGCTGCACACCAGCCTGACCGGAAGCGCGCGCCCCATCGCCGACCTGGCGGTGGCACGCGCCTTCCTGGCCTATCCCTTGATGAGCTTTGGCGTGATCGCAAGAATTCACCTCCAGGCGCTACGGCTGTGGTTGCGTCGGGTACCGTTTTTTTCCAAACCGAATCCACCCATAACGAAAGTGACCCGATGACTACCGAATCGCTACCATCCTTGGTGCCCAGTCAAAGCGCCCGCAGCGCCGACCTCAACAGGGCCGGCATGCCGGCGGCCGCCAAGCTCATGGTCAAACTGCTCGGTTCGCTTAAACACGGCGCGCTTGTGCTGCGCCTACCCGATGGCGCATACCGTTGTTACGGGGATGGAGATGGCTGCGCCCCGGTCAGCCTTGAGCTTAAAAACTGGAAGCTGTGCGCGGCCGCGCTGCGTTCGGGCGACATCGGGTTTGCCGAAACATTCATCGCCGGCCACTGGAGCAGCGACAATTTGCCGGGCCTGATCGAGCTGCTGGCGCGCAACCGCGCTGCAATCGAAGCGCTGGTGTACGGCAGCTGGTGGGGCAAGCTGCTGTACCGCGCCAAGCATCTGCTAAACCGCAACAGCCGTTCCGGCAGCCGCAAGAACATCCATGCGCACTACGACATCGGCAATGAGTTTTACAAGCTGTGGCTGGACCCCTCAATGACTTACTCAAGCGCCTTGTTCACGGATCCGGGCTCGGACGACCTGGCGCAGGCGCAAAACGCAAAATACCGCCGCATCCTTGAGCAGTTGCATCTCACGCCGGGCCAGCATGTGCTGGAAATCGGCTGCGGCTGGGGCGGCTTTGCGGAAATCGCCGCGACCGAGGCCGGGCTCAGCATCACCGGCCTGACCTTGTCGGACCAGCAGCTGCGCTTTGCGCGCGAGCGCCTGCAACGCGCTGGCGTGGGCGATGCCGTCGACCTGCAACTGTGCGATTACCGCGACAGTGCCGGCCAGTACGATGCGATCGCCTCGATCGAAATGTTTGAGGCGGTCGGCGAGCATTACTGGCCGAGCTACTTCGATTGCATCGCGCGCAACCTCAAGCCGGGAGGGCGCGCCTGTGTCCAGACCATCGTGATCGACGACGCATTGTTTGAGCGCTACCGCACCGGCACCGACTTCATTCAGCAATACATCTTCCCGGGCGGGATGCTGCCGTCGCCGGGCGCGTTCCGTCAGCATGCGCGGGCCGCTGGGCTGGAGGTGGTCGATGAATTGGCGTTCGGGCTCGATTATGCGGCCACGCTGGTGCAGTGGCGCAAGCTGTTTCGCAGCCAGCTGGCGGCCGTCAAGGCGCAGGGTTTCGATGAGCGCTTCGTGCTTACCTGGGAATTCTATCTGGCGTATTGCGAAGCCGCATTTCGTGCCGGCAATACCGATGTGATCCAGTTCACCCTGGTGAAAACAGCGCCATGATGCGCGCCGCCGCCAGAGCTGTTGCCAGGGCCGCTGCCGTTACCGCTGCGCTGCTGGCGCTGATGGGGCCGTTGCCGGCGGCTGGCGCCAGCCATATTCCGGCCCACATCCAGGCCGAACTGGCGCAGGCGCACCTGGCCGGCCAAGGCAGCTACAGCTATTTCGGAATGAAAATCTACGATGCCCAGCTATGGGTGGGTGCGCACGGATATCAGGCGAGCGCCCCGGAGGCGAATAAATTCGTGCTGGAATTGCACTATGCGCGCCAGCTGAACGGCCAAAAAATCGCCCAGGCCAGCGTCGACCAGATGAAACAAATCGGGGCCGGCACGCCCGAGCAGCGCCAGGCCTGGCTGGTCCGGATGAACCGCCTGTTCCCGGACGTCAAAGCAGGCACGCGCCTCGGCGGCGTGTTCCTGCCGGGCCAGGGTGCGCGCTTCTACCTTGACGGCCGATTGCTGGACGAGGTGCCGGACCCGGCGTTTGCGCACGCTTTTTTCGCCATCTGGCTAGCCCCGGCGAGCACGGCGCAGCGCTTGCGTGACGCGTTGCTGGCCGGGGCGGCGGCAGAGCGATGAAACCGCTGACATTTCCGGCGCTACTATCCTACGGCTTGCTTGGCTTGCCGCTGGCCATGGTGGCGCTGCCGATTTACGTCTTCATTCCGCAGTTTTACTCGCAGCGCGCAGGCTTGCCGCTGGCCATGATCGGCGCCGCACTGCTGGGCGTGCGCATCATGGCCGCGTTCATCGACCCGCTGCTTGGGCACTGGATCGAGCACGGGCGCAATGCCTACGGGCGCTACGTGGCGGCGGCTGTGCCTTTATTGCTGGGCGGATTCGGCGCCTTGTTTCACCCGCCGGTGAGCGGGGCGCCCGCGTTGGCCTGGTTTCTGGGCAGCCTGACGCTGCTCTATCTTGGCTTGAGCCTGGCCACCATCGCGCATCAAAGCTGGGGCGCGGCGCTGACCCATGCGCCCGGCGAGCGCGCGCGCGTGACGGCCGTGCGCGAAGGCTGCGCTTTGGTCGGGGTCATCCTGGCAGCCGGACTGACCGGCGCGCTCGGCTATGCCTGGCTGACGCTGGCATTCGGTGGCACCTTGCTGGCCGGCGCGGCCCTGCTGCTGCATGCGCCGCGCCCGGTTGCGGGCATTGCGCGCGGCGCGAGCGGGCCGGCGCCGGGCAGCCACTTCAAGAGCATGCTCACGCCGTTGGCCGATGCGCGGTTTCGGGCCCTGTTCGCCGTGCTGATGGTGAACGGCGTGGCGGGCGCGATTCCGGCCACCCTGTTCCTGTTCTTCGCCGACGACCGCCTGGGCCTGGGCCAGCACGCGGGAAGCTTCCTGGTCTTGTACTTCGGCGCCGCGGCGCTCTCGATGCCGCTCTGGGTG
>JANPCW010000054.1:0-14161 GCA_031431155.1 Janthinobacterium sp.
CCACCCCGGCAGCAATGAGTCGATCGTCGAGAATCAGCGCGGCGTTCTGGTGAGCATTGCCAGCAAATACGTCCAGGGAAAAAAGTACGGCGATAGCGACCGCATCTTCCGTGAAGTGCAAAGGCGCTTCCCGGACAGCGAAGCGGGCTTCTACGGCATCGCGCGTACGCTGCAAGAGCAGGGCAAGCATCAGGACGCAATCCAGGAGTTCGAGAAAGCGCTGGCAGTGGTTCCGCGTGCGCACATCTACTACCGCATGGGTCAATCGTGGCAGGCCCTGAAACAGAGAACGAAAGCCGTGTCGGCGTATGAGAAAGCGTTGTCGTTCAAGACAGGGTTAGGGAAGAAGCAGAAGTCCGATGCCGAAGAGCAACTCGTGACGCTGAAGAGCTAGCGGTACCTGGGGTAACTCTGACAGGACCGGACTCCCTCGCGCGGGGCGCGAGAGCTCGGTCATGGCACTTAGAAGTCGAACTGGGCCGACACACGGAAGGTGCGCGGCGCGCCCGGGAACAGGTAGCCGCCTAGCTCTTGGGTCACGTCGCGCCAGTAGAATTTGTCGAGGGCGTTATCGACATTGGCGCGCAAGGTGGTTGACGTTCCCGCCACGCGGGTCGCATAGCTGGCCCCAAGATTGAACACGTGATAGCCGGGCACGGTGACGCTGTTGTCGGGTGTGAACGCCTTGCTCGATGCATGCAGCCAGGTGGCGTTCAGTTTCAGACCAGCCACCTGCGGCACGGCATAGTCGAGATAGGTCGATGCTTTGAACGATGGCACGTTAGTCACGCGCTTGCCATTCGTGCTCGGATCACCCGTTTCGTTCTGGCGTGCCTGGATGCCAGCCATGGACAGGCCTATGGTCAGATTCGGCGTCGCTCTGCCATTGGCCGCCAGTTCAATACCGCGATGGACAGCCTTGCCGCCGTGCATGAACGTGGGCAAAGGGTCATTCACGTTGACCAGGTTAAACACTTCCAGCGGTTTCGTGATCCTGAAGATGGCCGCGGACCAGCTGAAGTTACGTTCCAGTTCGCCTTTGATACCCAGTTCGTATTGCTTCGACTTGTTCGGAGCGAGAACGCTACCCTCGTTCATCGTTTCTATAGGCGCAATGCCGCCATGCTCCAAACCCTCGGAGAAGGAACCGTACACGGCCAGATTGGAGGCTGGATTAAACACAAGCGCGGCATTGGGCAGCACGAAATGTCCATCGAAGTTTATGTCTTTCACGCGCTCCTCGCGCTTGATGCTGACATACCGCAGGCCGCCATGCAGTGCGAGAGAATCCGACAGGCGCACGATATCCTGGGCAAATACGGCGCGCTCGTCGTCTCTGCGGCGCAGGCTCGCCGGGCCAGGCGTCAGACTGGTCGCAGCCGGCACCGCAACAGGCTTGAAGATGTTACTGGTGAAATTGCTGTAGTCACCGGCATCGTACACGTAGTCGCCGAAGCGGTCGCGCCGACGCGAACCAGAGGCGCCGACGGTTAGTTCGTGCTGTACTGTGGCGGTGGCGAACTTGCCGTGAACCAGGGCCTGCGCCGCCAGCGGCGACTTCGATTCGTTCAGGCTGCGATAGTCGTAGACATTGTAGTCGCCATTGGCGCAAAAACCCACGTCTCCAAGAGCGGAGGTGCAGCCACCATAAGGAAAGGCAGTGTAATCGTCACGCTTAAACTGGTGGCGGTTGAGTGCGATCTCGGTGCGCCAGTCAGGGTTGATCTGATACTCGAAGCGCAGCCCGATATTGCTGCTGCGGGTATCGACCGGCCTGGCCCACGGCTGATTGTTGAGCATCATGTCGGCCGCAACACCAGTAGGCAGATCTGTGCCATTGAACAGTTGGAAGCCGGGTGCCGACAGTTGGGATTTGTGTTGATAGTCGAAGTCAAGCTGCAGCAGTGCTTGCGGGGCTATCTGCCAGTCGAACGCAGCCGAGGCGAACTGGCGCTTGCCGTCAGCCCCCTTGATATAGGAGCGCAGCTTCTCGGCGGCGGCGTTCAGGCGATAGCCGAAGCGCTTGTCCTCGAAACGGCCGCCCAAGTCAGCGGCGCCGTACAAGGTGCCGCGCTCGCTAACACCCAGCGTGACCGAACGCAGCGGCGCACTCGTTGGGCGCTTGGTGACGTAATTGACAATCCCACCCGGCGCGGCCATGCCAGCCTGCAACCCGGCCAGACCCTTGAGCACCTCGATGCGTTCCTTGTTTTCCAGCGGGATCTGGGTGTCGCCCGGGATCGCCAGGCCATCTTTGCGATAGCTTGAGCTGTTGTCGAGCGCGAAGCCGCGGATCGAGAATTGCTCGGCGTAGCCAACCGCGTTATAGGCATCGCCGACGCTGGCATCAAATTTCATTGCATCCGAGGTGTTGCGGATGCCCAGTTCCTGCATTTGCTCACGCGTGAGCACGCTGATCGAGGCCGGCGTTTGCAGCAGGGGCGCGTTGGAAAATCCGCCGATCGCCGCTTTGCTTGCGGCACCGGCTTTGCTGCCGGTGATCACCACTTCGGGCATGGCTTGAGCCGGGATTTGCGCATGGGCAGATGCAGCGAATGCCTGCCATATGGCAAATGCGAGGAGGGAATAAGGTAAGTTCGGGGTTGACATGGTTTGCTCGTGTGGCGTTCGGGTTCAATCGAAACGCTGCTGTAAGGCCGGGGCCAACGGGGGAGCAAACAAAGGAGGGGAACTACTTTGCGCTTTCCTTCGCTGGCATTATCCAGATCAGGTACGAAGGGTATATCTCACCCGGAAACAACGATTCCAGGACCCCTAGCGAAGTGGGAGTTTACCACGAACTATGGGCCGGGTTGCGGATTCTTATTGGCGCCCGGCGCCGCAAATCGCGCTGCGCGGGGGTGGACAACTCGGGCGGAAAGTGAGATCGTCGAGGTTTGCGGCAACCCGTACACCCAGAAGAGGAAAAATCATGGCAAATGAAGGCTACCACGAGCCGATCGAAAAGTTGTCGGCGCCAACGATCGACATGCATCGCGCGATAACGTCGCTGATGGAGGAACTGGAAGCGATCGACTGGTACAACCAGCGCTGCGATGCCTGCACTGACCCGGAACTGCGCCTGATCCTGGCGCATAACCGCGACGAGGAAAAGGAGCACGCGTCGATGCTGCTCGAGTGGATCCGGCGGCGCGATCCGCGCATGGACAAGCAATTGAAAGAGGCGCTGTTCAAGGCCGGCCCGATCACGGGACAGCATCAGTCCAGCGAAGACGCGTAAACAACAAGCGGCGCCGACGGCGCCGCTCTGCCTGATCAAGCGGCCGCGCGCATCACGATTAGAATTGAAAGACCGCCGCCATCGCGGTTGCGCAAGTGCAGTTCGGCGCCGTGGCGCAGCAGCACGCGGTCCACGATCGCCAGACCCAAGCCGGCGCCATTGGCTTGGCCGCGCGCGGTATCGAGGCGCGTGAACGGCTTGAGCAATTGTTCAATCTTGTTGTCCGGCACGCCGCAGCCCTGATCCTCGACTTCGATCAGCACGCGGCGTTGGCCGTGCTCGACCTTGAGCCGGCAACTGAGGTCGATCTCGGCCACGCCGTCGTCACCCTTGCCATAGCGGCGCGCATTCTCGATCAGGTTGTTGATGACCCGTTTCAGATCGGTCGCATTGCCCATCACGTGGGCCTGCGCGGCGATATTACTGGTAATGCGAACGTCCGCATGGCGCTCTGCCTCGCGCGCCGAATCGGCCAGCAATGCGCTGACGTCGACATTGATAAAGGTGGCCGCTTCGGTCGGGCGCGCGTAGTCCAGAAACTGGCCGATGATCGCATTCATTTGCGCCACGTCCGACTCAATACCCTCGCGCGCCGCGTCCGACAAATGGGCCATCTCCACCTCCAGTTGCAATCGCGTAAGCGGCGTGCGCAGGTCGTGCGAAATCCCGGCCAGGATCACGGCACGATCCGATTCAACCCGCTGCAAGTCGTCGACCATCTGGTTGAAACTGCGGTTCGCCTCAATGATCTCGACCGGGCCTTTTTCGGGCAGGGGTTCGGGACGTTTGCCTTTGGCGATCGCGCGTGCGGCGGCTGCCAGGCGCGCCAGCGGCCGGTTGATCAAACTGGAAATGAGGGCTGCGCCGAGCAGCGACAGAACCATCACCAGCGTGCCCCAGCCCAGCCATTGCACGCCCGACACGCGCTCGATCCGTTCGCGCTCGAGCATCAGCCAGTACGAGTCGCCATCGATCTTGAAGCTGACCCAAAATCCGGGCACCCCGTTCACGCGCCCGGAAAAACGGGTGTCGCCCAGCTTGGCCTTGACGATTTCCGCGACTTCGGGCATCAAGGGATTATCCGGCGGCGGGTCGACCTGGTCTTCAGGCTCCAACGGAAAGATGCGGATGCCCTCGTTGCTCACTAGTTCGAACAGCAGTTCGCGCCGCAACTCGGGCGCCGAGTGGGTCAGCGCCGCATGGGTGATGGTAACGACCGAGATTACGCTGGCGGCCAGCTGCTGGGCCTGTGGTCCGCGCTGCACCACGCTGAGCATGCCGACCCAGGACGCCATGCTTAAAAAGGTCAGGATGCCGAGCAGCAAAAAAGTGCGCCAGAACAGACCGGACCCAAGCCTGCGCAGGTGGGCGACGGGTTGCGCCATCGGTGTGTTGGAACGGGGCACTAGCGCGGCTGTCCCTCGGGAATGAACACATAGCCCAAGCCCCAGACGGTCTGGATATACAGCGGGGAGGACGGATCGGGTTCGATCAGCTTGCGCAGACGCGAAATCTGCACATCCAGGCTGCGGTCGAACACTTCATATTCGCGCCCGCGCGCCATCTCCATCAATTTTTCACGCGATAGCGGTTGGCGCGCATGGCGCGCGAACACTTTGAGGACCGAAAATTCGCCGGTCGTGAGCGGTACCGTTTCACCGTTTTTCTTCAGGGTGCGGGTGCCAAGGTCGAGCACGAACTGGCCGAACTCGAATGACTGCGGGGTCTCAGACGGCGCGCCCGGAATTTCATCGGGGCCCTTGCGGCGCAGCACGGCGCCGATGCGGGCCACCAGTTCGCGCGGGTTGAACGGTTTGGGCAGATAATCGTCGGCGCCCATTTCCAGTCCGACGATGCGATCCACGTCTTCGCCCTTGGCCGTGAGCATGATGATCGGGGTCTTGTCGCCGGCGCCGCGCAGACGGCGGCAGATCGACAGGCCATCTTCACCGGGCAGCATCAGGTCCAGCACCAGTAAGTCATAACGCTCGCGCAGCCACAGTTTGTTCATGGCCGGCGCGTTTTCAGCCGTTACAACGCTAAAGCCTTGTTCGGTCAGGTAGCGGCGCAACAAATCGCGCAAGCGAACGTCATCATCGACGACCATGATTTTGGCTTGGTGGCCATTTCCGGTTTGCTGTGTTGTATTGGTGCCTGCGGTTGGGGTCGATTGTGTCGTCATCTGGTTGCCGAATTTGTCATATTCATTTCGTTATGGTAACGTCATCATCCTCTAATACGAACGCTTGGTACAACTCATTACATGCTGTTACAACCTTTACCCAATTGCGCTTACTGGCGGGCGCAAAGCATCATACACTTTGACATCGACGGAATTAAGCTTATCTGTTTTCACGGCATCGCGAAAGAGGAACACCATGCATATCGCGCCAATTAGAATCTACGCAACAATCGGGAACAACTTGCGCTCGCTTTGTTCAGCCCGTTCGCTCGTGCTGTGCTGTTCGTTGGCGGGCGTTGGCTTGACCACAGCAACGGCCGGCGACGGGCAGCATTCCGGCCGCAAGGACGAGAGCCGGCAACAGCAACAGCAGCAGCAACCGGCGCGCGGCGACTGGCGTACCCAGCAGCGCGAGGACGATCCCCGCCAATTCGAGGCCCGTGCTGACGAGCATCGCCGCACGCAGCAAGAGCAGGCCGCTCGCAATAGCGACAGTCCGCGACGCAATGGCCGGTTAACTGAGGATGAGCGGCGCGATTTGCGGCGTCAGATCAATGAGGCTGGGCAGGATATTTACGCTAGGCCTCCACGCCGCTGAGCCCGGAAATATTTTGGTCAAATGCCGTTCAGTTTAGCGCTGAGCGGCTTTTTTTTGTTGATTTTTCGGCCGGTACGACGGCCTTGGATCCGATCTGCGGTTTTCATATGTCTCGCATCACATTGCCATCGCATTATGCTACTCTAGAGAAAGTTTACTGCTGGAAAAAATTAATTCCGCGGCGACGTGGCAACGATGTCAGTTTGGAGCGAAACATGTCAATCGATTCTGCTGTTGCAGCGCCATCCGAAGCCGCCCAGACGCCTGCGCTGCCGCAAGGTCTTATCAAGCGCCACGACGGTGTTTTCGTCGATCCGGCGATCGTTGGCGCTGAGTTCAAGTCGGTCGTGGACACGGTATTCGCCTCCAATCTATATTTCTCAAACATCAATTACCCAGTGTTCATCAAAGTGCTGTACGACTGCGGGCCCGATTTGCCGCGCGCGAAAAACGGCGAGGCCCTGATCCGTTTCGCGTCCGGTATCGCCCCCTTCGATGCGCAGCGGCGCGCCCTGTACAAGGCAGTCAAGATTGACGACGGCAAGGCCGAGTATTGTTTCGAGCCGGTCTATCTGGAGCCATCCGTGCAGATTGAGGGAGCCGAACGGACGCCGGCGCAACCGGCGGCGCTCGATTTCGACGAATTCGTGGCCGACATGTGGAGCAAGGGTATCCGCTTCGGGATCGATCCGGCCAGGGTGAGGGCAGTCCTGCAAGCGAGTAAGCCGGAACGCGTGACCGTGGCGCAGCGCCTGGACGCCGTGCCGGGGATCGATGCGCACATCGTCGAAGTTTCCCAGGACATTCACCGTAGCGACGCGCCGCTCGTCATGGCCAGCGGCATGCTCGACCTGATGAGTTTCCAGAACCGCTTCCCCCAGATCAAGCAGGGGGTGAAGCTGCTCAGGAAAGTGCCGCGCCAGGCGGGCACCTTGGGATTTGACTTGTCAGGCATTGTGTTGAACCCGCCCACGCCAAGCGATTGCCAACTGGGCCCGATTGCGGGACTGGGGACCATCATCGAGCACACGGCGGACGGCGAGTTCCTGCTGTCTGCACAAGGCGGGTTTCTGAGCGTCGACAGCAAGAGCGGCCAAATCTCGATTAACAGTAAGATTGTCAGCCGCGACGGCGTAAGCGGGCGCACCACCGGCAATTTGCATCTCAATGGGGACTACGAAGAGTTTGGCGAAGTCCAGGAAAAGCGCCGAATCGAGGGTGACAGCATCACTATTCACTCGGACGTGTTCGGCGAGATTGTCTCGCGCGGCGGCACCATTGTACTTAACGGCAACATGGTGGGCGGCACCGCGTTCAACGCGAAGGGAGATATCAGGATCAAGGGCGTCGCCTCGGGGGCCGTATTGCAGACGCGCGAAGGCGAGGTGGTCATGGGACGCGCCGAAAGCTGTATTGTGTCCGGCACCCGGGTGGTGATCGAGTATGCGTCGAACTGTGAAATCATGGCAGATGAAGTCGTGATCAAACAGGCCGAAGGGTGCGCCATCGCGGCCCGCAATATCGCCATCGACAGCGCCGGCCCGCGCAAACAGAGCGAAATGCTGGTGTTTGCCCTGGTGCCGGACTTGGGCAAGGCCGATCAACTGATAGTCGAGCTTGGCAATATGGTCGAGCAGTTCACCCAAATCGAACTCAAGCGCAGGGTGGAATTGGACAGCATCATGGCGCAACCGGAGCTGCGCAAGTACATGATGTTGGCGACCAAAATCCGCAAAAAGGAATTGACGCTCACACCGGAGCAAGCGCCGCACTTTCAGAAAATGGCAGTAGCGGTGGGGCCGGCGCTCAAAGTGGTGTCGACATTGTCGCTTACGTTGAAAGAACTCGACACCCACAAGGCGTCAGTCCAGCAACAGCTGGCTGGCGCGCTCAGGCAAAAGAGCGAGGCCGTGGTAGCGCCAAGTTGTTCGGTGCAGCAATTTACGGGCGATACGCTGATCCGGACCTTGCAGGTCGATCCGCAAGAGGCACGTGCCTACGACCTGCCTTCCAAGGAGATCAAGGCCAGGCTGCGCGGCCCCAGCGTGAAAGGTGACGAGATTTTTTCCGGTAGCCAGGGCTCGCTGGACTGGTACTTCAATGGCGCCGGATATTAAGTCGCCATTTCTTGTCGATAGCGTTGCTGCGCCTCAGCTTCCAGCCTTGCATCCTCGATTTCACGCAGCACGGCGCCCACGTCGGCTTTGCGCTGATCCTGCTTGAAGCGGCCAGTCAACGGCACCTCTGGCGTGAGCAAACCGGCCAGATAAAGGGCCCAGATTTCCTTGCCGTAGTGCGTGGCGTTGAGGGCCGGTGCGAACTGGCCGAAATAGGTTCTTAAATTATCCACATCGCGTTCCAGCATCGGCCCGGCGTTGGTATTGCCGGCTGCATCGACTGCCTGCGGCAAATCGATAATCACGGGGCCATCGGCATCGACCAGGATGTTGTACTCGGACAGATCGCCGTGGATGACGCCGGCGCACAGCATCAGCACGACCTGATGCAGCAACTGCGCATGAAATTGCAGCGCCGTGGCTTGGTTCATTTCGACGTCATTGAGGCGCGGCGCCGCATTGCCATTGGCGTCCGTCACCAGATCCATCAGCAGCACACCGTCAAAGCAGATATAGGGAGTTGGCACCCTCACGCCGGCAGCGGCCAGCCGGTACAAGGCATCGACTTCGGCGTTCTGCCAGACTTCTTCCTGCATCTTGCGGCCATACCGGGTGCCTTTTTCCATCGCTCGCGCCTGGCGGCTGTTCTTGACCTTGCGCCCTTCCTGATAGACCGCTGCCTGTTTGAAACTGCGCTGACTCGCTTCCTTGTAGACTTTGGCGCAGCGAACCTCGTCGCCGCAGCGCACCACATAGACGGTCGCTTCCTTGCCGCTCATTAACTGGCGAATGACCTCGTCCACCAGGCCTTCCTGGACAAGTGATTCAATTCTTTTTGGTGTTTTCATAGGTGCTTGGGATATTCAATTAATTGGAACAAGAAAATCAGCGCACGAAGCTTGGCGCGCACGCATCAGCGAGCGCGTGCACCACGCACTATCGCTGCGTCGCTGTCTCGTTTGGTTCTTGCCGTAGCGGCTCATCCGGGCTGGCATTGTCTTGCCGATCGGTCGACTCGCGCTCGGCCTGTTCGCCGCTCTCACTGCCCTCATCGGGACGGTTCCACTGGTCCGCTTGGGTCGCCGGCTCTTGCGGCTTGCCGTCGAACTCATCGATCCACTCCTCGGGTGGCGCTTCTTGCCTGCCTCGGGCCGGCGGTGGCTTGCCGCCAGGGAATAGGGCGCTAGCATCTATTTTCCCGGTATCTAAGGCATCGCGGAAAAAATCACCGACGAGCAGGATCGCATTATGACCGCCCTGTCCCCAGTAGTTGCTGCGCATGGTGACACGGGCGTCATTAAAGCCTACCCAGGCGCCTGCCACCAGGTTCGGGTGCATCAGGATGAACCAGCCATCGGTATTGTTTTGCGTGGTACCGGTCTTGCCGGCGACATCGGCGACGATGCCAAAGCGCGACTTGACCGCCTGACCGGTGCCACGATTAATCACGCCGCGCATCATGTCGATCAGCGCGATGGCCGATTCGGACGACATGGCGCGCGCACTTCCGGTGTTAAATTCGGCGATTACCTTGCCGTTACGGTCCGTAATGCGCTTGACGAAGACCGGTTTGCGGTATTGACCCTCGGCCGCGATGGTCGAATAGGCCGTCACCATTTCCAGCAGGGTCACCGGGCTGGTGCCGAGCGCCAGTGACGGCACCGCAGCGAGCTTACTCTGATTGACGCCGACGGCGCGCGCCAGCTTGATGATGCTGGGCAGCCCGACGTCGCGCATCACTTGCGCGGTGATGGTGTTTTTCGAGTACACCAGTCCGTCGCTGAGCGTCATGTTATTGCCGCTGGCACCGGACATGTCGGTGGGGCGCCAGACAGTGCCGTCGCCGGCGCGGATATCGACGACGCTGTCGCGATACTGATGGTCGGGACGCAATCCTTTTTCCAGCGCGGCACCGTAGACGATGGGCTTGAAGGTCGATCCGGGCTGGCGCTCAGCCTGCACCACGTGGTCGAATTGCTCGCGCTGGAAGTCGCGGCTGCCGACCCAGGCCCGGACCTCGCCAGTGCCCGGGTCGAGCGCGACGAACCCGGCCTCCAGCCGGGTCTTGGCGTCACGTAACTGCGTGATGAATGTACGATCGGCCTTGAGCCGGCGCAACGCGTCGGCTGCTGCTTCGCCCGCCTCGATCGCGCTGCGGTACTCGGGCGTCTCGCGAATGAAGGCGTTGAGCAGGTTGCCGCGCGACTCCCAGAAGTAGCGAAATGGCGCCACATGGCGCCGCATGTCGGCATAGGCGCCGGTCGACGTCGATGCCACGGCGGCGCGCTGGCTCCACTCGACATCGGCGATATTTTGCAGGGCATCGGCCTGCCGCTCGACTGCGCGCAGCGCCGATTTCTGCAAGCCGTAATCGAGTGTGGTGTGGACCACCAGGCCATCGAGCTGGAGATTGTAGTCATTCTCGTCGGCCCATTCGATCAGCCATTTGCGCACATGCGCGGTGAAATGGGTATCGGTAGCGATTTTCTCTTGCTGGCGGTTGAAATGGACTCTAAGCGGGCGCTTGCGCAGAGCCCGAAACCGGGCCTCGGTCAGGTGCTCGTGCTTGCGCATTTGCCCGAGAACGACGTTGCGGCGCTGCAAGGAGCGCTCCGGATTGTTGATGGGGTTGTAATAATTTGTCCCTTTCAACATCCCGACCAAGGTTGCGCTTTCCAAAATATCGAGTTGGGCCGCCGATTTATTGAAGTAGGTGCGTGCCGCCATCTCGATGCCGAAGGCGTTATACAAGAATGGCACCGTATTGAGGTAGGTTTCCAGGATTTCTTCCTTGGAATAGGTACTCTCGATCTTGACCGCAGTGATGAGCTCCTTGAGCTTGCGGTTCAAATTGCGCGAGCGGCCGATTTCTTCCGGAAACATATTGCGCGCCAACTGCTGGGTAATGGTCGAGCCGCCCTGCGCATCGCCGCCCAAACTGTGCAGGGCGGCTGACATGGTGCGGCGCAGATCGATCCCGTGATGCTGGTAAAAACGGTGATCTTCCGTTGCAATCAGCGCTTGGAGCACGTAGGGTGACACTTGATTGAGCTTGAGGCGCTCTTGTAGTCCCTGATCGAAGCTGGCAAGTTGCTTGCCATCGGCCGACAGCAAGACGGTCGCTTGCGCCGCGCGCGCCTGTTTCAGGTCCTTGATGCTGGGGGTGATCGGAATGAGGACCAGCACATACAGCAACAGCAATCCGAACAGTGCAGCTGCGGTGATCCCGAGCAGCAAAGCGGTGCGCCGGCCCTTTGGTATGCGCAGCATATGGTCGCGCCAGCGCCCGTAGCTGGCGCTGGTTTTCCGGGACACGATCGCTAACCCGTGCCGAGTGCGCTGACCTAGCTTGCTCAGGTACGTCTTGTTTTCGTCCACTATCGATACCTTGCCTGGCTTTTCATTAAAATCGGATCAATCCTGGCATGGACATCCGCGTCGGAAGCGCATGGGCAAGCTCGATGGAAAAGATGTGTTTGCGCATCAATATGTTGTTTCAATCACAGTGGGGATGGCGTTCTTGGCGATCGAGGCATTGCAGAAAATCGTCGTGGCAAAGCGGAAACCGAGGTGCGTGCGCGATTTCAGGAGCGGCTTGCCGGGCATGGAAGCCTGCTCCTGACGGGGCGGCTGGCAGTTGACCATTGATTGATGCGTTTGCTTCGATGGCTGTTGTCCACATCAATACCTAGTTCCGTGCGACGCCGCCATGCCGCTTGCAAACACGGGCAATGTGCCTGGATCCATCGCGGCAGCTCACCAGCGTGCGGTGTACTTTGCCACGAGGTTGCGCCTGACGATCAAGATCGCGCGCCGCTGCTTCCGGGTTGATAGGGCGGGTGCTACCGGCACCGAAATAGACTTGCGCCTGCGCGAACGGAATCATGCCGAGAAGCAAAGTAAGGATGCAGAATAGTTTTTTCATATCTTCTGAAAATAGGGTTTATCAAATCGTGCATTATCGCACTCTTCCAAGCATTCATCACAATCGGATGGCCCAGGGCTGGCGGAGCGCCGCCTGAGCATGGGGCGCTGCAAAAAAGCCCCAACGGTTCGAGCAAGCCGCGTGGTGGATTGCCGCAGCCGCCTGGACAGTTTTTCCCGTCGCCGCCGCCAGAGGCCCTCAGCCTGGTCGGCAAATCGCCTAGTCGTACGCTGCGCACCGTGCAGCACGCCATGCTTCTTTTTGTCAACTAAAATGGGGTTGCCTCATGTTTTTCATTGTAGAATTGATCACTTCTTGATGTGCGTTGAAACAAGTGATCAACCGGAGTAAGCCTTCAGTAAGTAATTGACGATATTCTAATATGCTAGAGAGCGTGATGAATGCCGCGAGATAGGATCAACGCATCTTCATGAACTTTTTTAGGCAGGTTGATACCACAATAATAGGAGATAAAAATGGAAGACGATCTTGTTAAAAAGATAAAGTCGAATCCCAAGTATCAGAAACTGGTTTCGACCCGTTCTACATACGGCTGGACGCTGACCTGGATCATGATGGCGGTGTATTACGGTTTCATTCTGTTGATTGCCTTCAACAAGGAATTACTAAGCACCCGGATCGGCGATGGTGTCATGACTTGGGGTATGCCCATCGGTCTTTTCGTGATCGTTTTCACGGTCATCATCACTGGTATTTATGTTCGACGCGCCAATAGCGAGTTCGATGACTTGACCGCCGAAATCCGCAGAGAGGTGCTGTAATGAAAAATATGAAACGCATTCTCGGAGCGCTCGCGCTGTTTGCCGTGGCAGGTGTTGCCTATGCAGCTGGCGCCGACCTCGGCCAAGCCGTCAAACAGCCAACCAACTGGACCGCCATTTCCATGTTTGGCGCGTTTGTCGTGTTAACCCTGTTCATTACTAAATGGGCCGCGTCGAAAACCAAATCGGCCGCTGATTTTTACACCGCTGGTGGCGGCATTACCGGCTTCCAGAACGGCCTGGCGATTGCCGGCGACTATATGTCGGCCGCGTCCTTTCTGGGTATTTCGGCGGCCGTTTATCTGAGCGGCTATGACGGCTTGATCTACTCGATCGGCTTCCTGGTCGGCTGGCCCGTGATCACCTTTCTGATGGCGGAACGGCTGCGCAACTTGGGCCGTTTCACCTTTGCCGACGTAGCCGCTTATCGCTTCAAGCAAACGCCAATCCGCGTATTTGCGGCATCGGGCACGCTGGTGGTGGTCGCTTTTTACCTGATCGCACAGATGGTCGGGGCCGGCCAGTTGATCAAGCTGCTGTTCGGTTTGGAATACTGGATCGCAGTCGTGATCGTGGGCAGCCTGATGATGGTGTACGTATTATTTGGCGGCATGACCGCAACCACCTGGGTACAGATCATCAAGGCGGTGATGCTGCTGTCGGGCGCCACCTTCATGGCCTATGTCGTGATGTCGCAGTTTCATTTCAGCCCTGAAGCGCTGTTTGCCAAGTCGGTCGAAATCCATGAAAAGAAACAAGCCATCATGGGACCTGGCACCTTCATCAAGGACCCGATCTCGGCCATCTCGTTCGGTATGGCACTGATGTTCGGAACCGCCGGCTTGCCGCACATCCTGATGCGATTCTTCACTGTGCCAAGTGCCAAAGAAGCGCGTAAATCGGTATTCTGGGCAACCACCTGGATCGCTTACTTTTACATCTTGACCTTCATCATCGGTTTTGGCGCCATTGTCTTGGTCAGCACCAACCCTGAGTTCAAGGACGCTGCCGGCAAACTGTTGGGCGGCAATAACATGGCCGCTATCCATCTGGCCAAAGCGGTCGGCGGCAACGTGTTCCTCGGTTTCATCTCGGCCGTTGCATTTGCCACCATTCTGGCTGTGGTGGCTGGTTTGACTCTGTCGGGCGCGTCTGCGGTGTCGCATGATTTGTATGCCACCGTCTTCAAGAAAGGCCAGGCAACGAGCGAAAACGAGTTGCGTGTTTCCCGTATCACGACGATCGGACTGGGCATCGTTGCCGTACTGTTGGGTATCGTGTTCGAGAAACAGAACATCGCCTTCATGGTGTCACTG
>JANPCW010000055.1:0-6711 GCA_031431155.1 Janthinobacterium sp.
ATCCGCGGCTCGTTGCCGCCGGGCGTGATCGGTCCGTTTTTCAACGATGAGTTCGGCGACACTTACGGGTCGATCTTCGCGCTCTCGGGCGACGGCTTTAACTATGCCGAGATGAAGCAATACGCCGACTTCGTGCGCCAGCAGTTGCTGCAGGTGCCGACCGTGTCCAAGGTGGAGCTGTTCGGGGTACAGGACGAAAAGATCAATATCGAGTTTTCGCACAAGAAATTTGCGCAAATGGGAATTCCGATCGAAGCTATCGTGAACCAGATCGCCACCCAGAACTCGGTCGAGTCGACCGGGGTACTGGTCACGCCGACCGATAACCTGCAAGTGCGCGTCAGCGGCGCCCTCAAGTCGGTCAAGGACCTTGAAGAGCTCGAGTTGCGGGCCGGCGCCACCACCTTCCGCCTGGGCGACTTCGCCACCGTCAAGCGCGAATACAAGGACCCGCCGCAAGACAAAATGCGTTTCAACGGCAAGGAAGTGATCGGGCTTGGCATTTCGATGGAGAAAGGCGGCAACATCATCGAGATGGGCAAGCATCTCGCTACCACGGTCGGCGCGATCAAGGGCAAGTTGCCGGTCGGCATCGAATTGGAGCGGGTGTCGGATCAACCGCGCGCCGTGACGGCGTCGGTCGGCGAATTCATGCGCACTCTGATCGAGGCGGTGCTGATCGTGCTGGCCGTCAGTTTCGTCGCGCTCGGCCTGCATACCAAGCCGCTGCGGCTGGATGTGCGCCCCGGCCTGGTGGTGGCCTTGACCATCCCGCTGGTGCTGGCCATTACCTTCATGTGCATGCGCATGCTCAATATCGATTTGCACAAGATCTCGCTGGGCGCCTTGATCATCGCGCTGGGCTTGCTGGTGGACGATGCCATCATTGCCGTCGAAATGATGGTGCGCAAGATGGAAGAGGGCTTGTCGCGCCTGGACGCGGCCACCTTTGCCTATACCTCGACCGCCATGCCGATGCTGACCGGCACCCTGATCACGGCCGCCGGTTTCCTGCCGATCGGGCTGGCCAAGTCGGCCGCTGGCGAATACACGTTCTCGATGTTTTCCGTGAACGCGCTGGCGCTGCTCATTTCGTGGGTGGTGGCGGTGGTTTTCACGCCCTACATCGGTTACATGCTGCTCAAGGTCAAACCGCACCATGAAGGCGGCCACACCGATTTGTTCGACACTCCCGGGTTCAGGCGCTTTCGCTCAGTGGTGAACTGGTGCGTCGAATGGCGCAAGAGCACCATCGTGCTCACGATGGCAGTGTTCGCGCTGGGCGTATTCGGCTTCAAGTTCATCGAGAAACAGTTCTTTCCCGATTCCAGCCGTCCCGAACTGATGGTCGAGCTGTGGATGCCCGAGGGCACCGCGTTTTCCGCCAGCGAAGCGCAAGCCAAGAAATTCGAGGCCTTCATCCGCAAGGAACCGAACGTGGAAAGCGTGACCACCTATGTCGGCACCGGCAGCCCGCGCTTCTATCTGCCGCTGGACCAGATTTTCCCGCAAACGAACGTGTCGCAAATCGTCGTGTTGCCGAAAGACTTGAAGAGCCGCGAGGGTTTGCGCCAAAAAATCATCGCCGTCTTCAAGGCCGATTTCCCGGAAGTGCGTGGCCGGGTCAAGATGTTGCCGAACGGGCCGCCGGTGCCGTATCCGGTGCAATTTCGAGTCAGCGGCGACGAAGTGAGCAAAGTGCGGGCGATCGCCGACCAGGTCAAGGACATCATGCGCGCCAATCCGAATACGATCGGCGTGAACGACAACTGGAATGAATCGATCAAGGTGCTGCGGCTGGACCTGGACCAGGATAAATTGCGGGCCTTGGGAGTGACCTCGCAAACCGTGATGCGCGCCGCCAATACCATCTTGTCGGGTACGCCGATCGGTCAGTTCCGCGAAGACAACAAGCTGATCGACATCGTGATGCGCCAGCCGGTGGACGAGCGCCAGACCATGTCGGCCCTCAACGACACCAACATTCCCACCGCGAGCGGTAAATCGGTCACGATTTCGCAGATCGCCCGCGCCCATTTCGTGTGGGAGCCGGGTGTAGTCTGGCGCGAGGCACGCGCCTGGGCCATCACGGTGCAGTCCGATGTGGCCGACGGGATCCAGGGGCCGACCGTGTCAACCCAGGTGGAGGGCAAGATGGCCGCCTTGCGCGCGGGTTTGCCTGCGGGCTACCAGATCGCGCTGGCAGGGGCAGCAGCCGATAGCGGCACCGCCGAGGCGTCGATTGCCGCCAACGTGCCGCTGGTCATTTTCATTGTGTTTACCCTGTTGATGCTGCAGTTGCACAGTTTCTCCCGGGCATTGCTGGTGTTCCTGACCGGGCCGCTCGGTGTGGCCGGCGCCGCGATGGCACTGTTGATCATGGGCCGGCCTTTCGGCTTCGTGGCCAACCTGGGCGTGATCGCTCTGTTCGGAATGATCATCCGTAACTCGGTGATCCTGATCGACCAGATCGAGCAAGATATCAGCGCCGGCGCCGAGCCGTGGGATGCGATCGTCGAGTCGGCGGTGCGCCGTTGCCGCCCGATCGTGCTCACGGCCGCTGCGGCAGCTCTGGCGATGATCCCGCTGTCGCGTTCCGTGTTTTGGGGGCCGATGGCGGTGGCGATCATGGGCGGCTTGATCGTGGCGACCGCGTTGACGCTACTGTTCCTGCCAGCCTTGTACGCGACCTGGTTCCGGGTCAAGAAACCGCTGCGCAAGCAGGTCCACCCTCTGCCTTTGCAATGAGGCAGGCGCTGTTGGCCGGCTGCGAAATAGAGGTGCATCAAAAAACGCGGCATATTGCCGGGAAATCCAGTAAAATACCGCGTTGAAGTTGTTAGCCCCGTTGTTGACCACTCCAACAGAGGCAGTGCAGGGCGGCCGGATAGCTTGTCGGGCGCCCTTTGCTTTTGTGCACTTTCGTAGTCTTTTCTCGCCGTGCCGGAGAAAAGAACGGGTGCAAATTCCCGCGAGGATGGCGAAATTGGTAGACGCACCAGGTTTAGGTCCTGACGCCAGCAATGGTGTGGGGGTTCGAGTCCCCCTCCTCGCACCACAGACTTCTTATTTTTTGGACGATTTTCTACATGGCAACTGCAGTCGAAACCTTGGGTAAACTCGAACGTCGTATCACGATTTCATTCCCACTGACCGACGTCCGCACGGAAGTCGAAAAGCGCTTGAAAGTGCAAGCCCGTACGGCCAAGGCGCCGGGCTTCCGTCCAGGCAAAGTTCCCCTGAAAATGGTCGCAGCGCAATACGGTTATCAAATCGAGACCGAAGTGCTGAACGACAAAGTCGGTCGCGCGTTCAACGACGCCGCCAACGAAAACAAGCTGCGCGTGGCCGGTTATCCGCGCATCGAACCTAAGGCCGATACCCAGCCTGAAGGCATTCTCGCGTTTGACGCGACCTTCGAGGTGTATCCGGAAGTGGTGATCGGCGACCTGTCCGGGGTTGAAATCGACACCGTCAAGGCCGAAGTGTCGGAAGCGGAAATCGACAAGACCATCGAGATCTTGCGCAAGCAGCGCGTGCACTACCACACCAAGGGTGAGGCTGGCGAACACGGCGACGGCGGCAAGGACCTTTCGGCGCAAAACAACGATCGCGTGACGGTTGACTTCGTGGGCAAGATCGACGGCGTTGAGTTTCCGGGCGGCAAGGCAGATGACTATGCCTTCGTGCTCGGCGAAGGCCGCATGCTGCCTGAATTCGAAGCGGCCACACTCGGCCTGCAAGTGGGCCAGGCAAAGACCTTTACGCTGGCGTTCCCCGAGGAATACCACGGCAAGGACGTGGCTGGGAAAACGGCGGAATTCACAATTACATTGAAAAAGCTCGAGTGGGCCCACCTGCCCGAGGTCGACGCTGAATTTGCAAAGTCGCTCGGCGTGACCGATGGCGACCTGGCGAAAATGCGCGACGACATCAAGGTCAACCTGGAACGCGAAGTGGCTGGTCGTGTCAAGGCGCGAAACAAAGACGCCGTCATGGATGCTCTGGTGAAAGTTGTCGAACTCGACGTGCCGAAAGTGCTGGTAGCTCAGGATGTCGAGCGCCTAGCCGAAATGACCCGTCAAGACATGGCCCAGCGCGGCATGAACGTCAAGGACATGCCTTTCCCACCGGAATTGTTCAACGCCAAAGCTGAGCGTCGCTGCCGCCTGGGCCTGATCCTGTCGCAACTGGTCGAAGCCCACAAATTGCAGGCCACGCCTGAGCAAGTGAAGGCGCAGGTAGAAGATTTTGCGCAAAGCTACGAAGATCCGCGTGAAGTGCTTAAGCACTATTACAGCGATCGCCGGCGCCTGGCGGAAGTCGAAGCTATTGTATTAGAAGAAAACGTCGTCAATTACGTGTTGGGTCTGTCGAAAGTGACATCGAAGTCGGTTGCCTTCGATGAATTGATGGGAAACAACGCACAAGCTTAAGCAGGCTTGGCTTGGGTTTGACTTTTAAAGGCGGCGCGCTCGCCTTCACGAGAAGAGAGAATGACGATGATGCACAATCCGGCGTTGGACACTGAAATGCTCGGCCTGGTGCCGATGGTGGTGGAACAGAGCGGTCGCGGCGAGCGCGCCTATGATATTTATTCGCGCCTGCTCAAGGAGCGCGTCATTTTCATGGTCGGTCCCGTCAATGACCATATGGCGAACTTGATCGTGGCCCAGTTGCTGTTCCTGGAAAGCGAAAATCCGGACAAGGATATTTCGCTCTACATCAACTCGCCGGGCGGTTCGGTCTCGGCCGGGATGGCCATTTTCGACACGATGCAGTTCATCAAGCCGGACGTCTCCACCCTTTGCACCGGGATGGCGGCTTCGATGGGCGCCTTCCTGATGGCTGCAGGCGCCAAGGGCAAGCGCTTTTCCTTGCCGAACTCGCGCATCATGATTCATCAGCCTTCAGGCGGCTCGCAAGGGCAGGCGTCCGACATTGAAATTCAGGCAAGGGAGATCCTGTACCTGCGTGAGCGTCTGAACAAGATCCTGGCCGAACGCACCGGTAGAACGGTCGAGCAAATCGCCAAGGACACCGATCGCGACCGTTTCATGTCTGCCGATGAGGCTGCCGACTATGGTTTGATCGACAAAGTGTTGACCAGCCGCGCTTAGTAATGTGCCCGACCCTGTGCCCCAATCGGCATTGCTAACAGTCAACAATACGCCCGGGCGCTGAAACGTTCGGGCGTTTCGCTTTTATTTCGGGTAGCATGACGTCTGCGCGCTGTTTTTTTTTGCGCCCGAAGAACATTTATTATTGCAAATTCAAACGAAACCTGCCCCATGTCAGACAAAAAATCCTCCAGCGGCGAAAAATTACTGTATTGCTCATTTTGCGGCAAGAGTCAGCATGAGGTGAAAAAACTCATCGCTGGGCCGTCCGTGTTTATTTGCGATGAGTGTATCGACCTGTGCAACGACATCATCCGCGACGAGACCTCGAACGTCGAATCGGTCTCCGGCGCCAAGTCGGACTTGCCCACGCCGCACGAAATTTGCGACTTGCTGGACCAGTACGTGATCGGCCAGCAAACCGCCAAGCGCATCCTGTCGGTGGCGGTGTACAACCATTACAAACGCCTCAAGCACCTGGGCAAGAAGGACGACGTCGTACTGTCCAAGAGCAACATCTTGCTGGTCGGCCCGACCGGCTCGGGCAAGACCATGCTGGCGAAGACCCTGGCGCGCCTGCTAAACGTGCCGTTCGTGATCGCCGATGCGACTACCCTGACCGAAGCCGGTTATGTGGGCGAGGACGTGGAAAACATCATCCAGAAGTTGCTGCAAAGCTGCAACTACGAAGTCGAAAAGGCCCAGCGCGGGATCGTCTATATCGATGAAATCGACAAGATTTCACGCAAATCGGATAACCCGTCGATCACCCGCGACGTCTCGGGCGAAGGCGTGCAACAGGCGCTGCTGAAACTGATCGAGGGCACGATGGCATCGGTGCCGCCGCAAGGCGGGCGCAAGCATCCTAACCAGGACTTTGTGCAGATCGACACCACCAACATCATGTTCATCTGCGGCGGGGCGTTCGACGGCTTGGTGAAGATCATTTCGAACCGTTCGGAAAAGAGCGGGATCGGTTTCTCGGCCAACGTCAAGAGCCAGAGCCAGCGCACCGCCAGCGACGTGCTGCTGGAAGCGGAACCGGAAGACTTGATCAAGTTCGGCCTGATCCCGGAACTGGTAGGCCGTCTGCCGGTGGTGGCCACCTTGAGCGAGTTGACGGAAGAGGCGCTGATCCAAATTTTGATCGAGCCCAAGAATGCGCTGATCAAGCAGTATTCGAAACTGCTGGAAATGGAAGGCGCGGAACTGGAAATTCGTCCGGCCGCATTGCACGCGATCGCCAAGAAAGCCTTGGCGCGCAAAACCGGCGCCCGCGGATTGCGCTCGATTCTCGAACATGCTTTGCTCGATGTGATGTACGAGTTGCCGAACCAGCAAAACGTGGTGAAAGTGGTGATCGATGAAAGTACCATCACCAACGGCGCCAAGCCCTTGCTGATCTATCACGAACAGGCAAAAGCGTCCGGAGAAAATTAGACAATTCCGCACAGAAGCAATCGAAAGCGTTTTGCATCCTGATTCCGGGGGCGGTACAATTTGAATCAATAAAAAGAATCCCGGCTTCACTCGGAAAGCCACTCGCGGCAGCTTGTCGCGCGTGGCTTTTTTATTGGAACTTAGTAACTCT
>JANPCW010000056.1:0-2930 GCA_031431155.1 Janthinobacterium sp.
GTCGGATCGTGCGCCAGCCGCTGCATGATATTTTCCACCACCACCACGGCGGCATCGACCAGCATCCCGATCGCAATCGCCAACCCGCCCAGGCTCAACAGGTTGGCCGACAGATTAAAGCCGCGCATCAGGATGAAGGTAATCAAAGCGGCCAGCGGCAACACCAGCGCCACCGTGAGCGCTGCCCGCACATTACCCAAGAACAGGCCAAGCAGGACGATCACGATCACGGTCGCTTCCAGCAGCGCAGACGAGACCGCACCGACCGCTTTTGACACCAGCGCGGCGCGGTCGTAAAACACGTTGAGGGTGACGCCCTTGGGCAAGGTTGGTTTCAGCTCGTCGAGCTTTTTGCGCACGCCGTCGACTACTTGTTGCGCATTCGCGCCAGCCAGGCCCAGCACCAGGCCCTGCACCGCTTCGCCTTTGCCGCTCTGGGTCACCACACCGTAACGGGTCATGGTCCCGATGCGCACTTCAGCCAGCGCGCCCACCCGCACCGGCGCGCCGTCCTTGACCGCCACCACCACGGCGCGCAAGTCGTCCAGGCTGGTGATGCTGCCTTCGCTGCGCACCAGCAACACCTCGTCGCCTTCGCTCAAGCGCCCGGCGCCGTCATTGCGGTTGTTGGCGCGGATCGCTTCCTTCAACTGGGCCAGGGTGATGCCACTGGCCGCCATGGCCAGTTCGTTGGGCACCACTTCAAACGCCCGCACCACGCCGCCCAGCGCGTTCACATCGGCCACCCCAGGCACGGTGCGCAGGGCAGGGCGCACCACCCAGTCCAGCAAACTGCGGCGCTCGGCCAGCGACAAGCCGCCGCCTTCGACCGTGAACATGAACATCTCGCCCAGCGGCGTCGTGATCGGCGCCATCCCGCCGCTGATGCCGGCCGGCAGGTTGTCGGTGATGCCGCCCAGCCGCTCGCTCACCTGCTGGCGCGCCCAATACAGATCGGTGCCATCCTGAAAGTCGATGGTGACGTCGGCCAGGCCATATTTGGTGACCGAACGCAGTATTTTCGTCTTCGGAATGCCGAGCATTTCAACCTCGATCGGCACCACGATCCGGTTTTCCACCTCTTCCGGCGTCATGCCGGGCGCCTTCATGATGATTTTGACCTGGGTGCTTGCGACGTCGGGAAACGCGTCGATCGGCAATTGCGTAAAGGCGTACCAGCCGGCGCCGCCGACCATCAGCGTGGCCAGCAGCACGAACAGGCGCTGCGACAGGCAAGCCTGGATTAAACGGGCCAGCATCAGTCGCCTCCCTTTTCGCCAAGCCAGGAGCCCTTCAGGGCGACCACGCCTGTCACGGCGATTTTATCGTTAGCCTTGAGCGGACCGGCGATGCGCACCCGCTGGCCAGCGCTGGCGACCACCTTCACCGCGCGCGCCTCGAAACCGGTGACGCTGCGCACAAACACATGGGCGACGTTGCCTTCGTGCGCCAGCGCCGCCAGCGGCACATCCCAGGTGTTACTGTTAGCGCCATTGGCGCCAAGGGGCAACTGGACCGTGACAAATTCGCCGGGGCGAAGGCCAGTAACGTCTGCATCGAGTTCGGCGCGCAGCGCAACCGTTTGGCTGCCCGCCGTCACGACCGGGCTGATGCTGACTATGCGCGCGCTGCCGGCGCGTCCCTGCAACTTTAGCTTGGCGTTAACTTGCCATGCCGCTGCATCGGCGGCCGGGGCCTGGATATCCAGGGTCAGGCGGTCGGTTTGGGCCAGATGCAATAGCGGGCTCGATGGTTCCACCCGTTGGCCGGGTTTGACGGCGATGCTGGTCACTATGCCGGCCTTGGTCGCGCGCAGCGTCAAGCCATCCTCCAGTTTGCCGGAGGCGGCGATGCGCTCAATGACCCGCGGCGACAAACCGGCCAGGCGCAACGCGGCCTTGGCTTGCTGCAGCGCCGCTTCGTTCTCAAGCAGCGCCGCCTGTGTCTCCTGTACCCGGCGCTGGGCGATGATGCCTTCGTCATAAAGCGCGCGTTCGCGTTGGGCTGCCTGGCGCGCCAGCTTGGTCTTGCTGGCCGCCTGCATCAGTTGCAACTGCAAAGGCCCTAGCTCGGCGCTGACGATGCGCAGCAGCGGCGCGCCTTGCTTGACCGTTTGATTCGGCTCTACGAATAGCTGCACGGCAAGGCCGGCCAGCGGCGCACTGACGATCTGCTCGCGGTTGGCAGGTACCGTCACTTGCGCCGGCAAGCTGAGCACGACCGGCTCTGCGTCGCGCTGCAACGCCTTGACCTGGATGCCGAGCGCCTGCATTTGCGGTTCGGTAACGGCAAATTTGGCTTGGCGCTCGGCCGCCATGAGGTTGGCGCTGAACGCAAGCGCAAGCGATACACATAGAGGGGTGAGGAGCTTATTCATGATTCTTTCCCGGTAATTCTGGTAGGACGAAAAAGTGCTTATGCGAACCAACCTGGGTTGGATCGAAAGCGCTTGCCGCGATGGCGCAGTGCGTAACGGCGCAAAGCAAACCATCGGCGGCGGCAGTCATTTGTCGTGAAGAGGTGGGCCGTCACCGCGCAGAAAGTTGCGAGCGCGGTGGCTCCGGCGCACGCGGTGCCAGGCGGGCTGGGCAAGGCCCCGCGGCAACACGTAAACGGATTTAGGCTGGGAGAGCGCCGCTACGAGGCGGGCGGAATGGCAGATCGAAGGTCGGCAACGGCAGCGCCTGTTCGGTAAAACGCAATAGCACGAGACTTGCCATGGTCGGCACGAATTCGCCGCTCAAGGCAGTGTCGGGAAAAAGCTGGGGATGATCCACCGCGTGGAGCACGTGATGGTCGGACGCGCTTGGCACTTCGCTGTTATCAGCAGTGTCATTGGCAGATTGGGAGTCCGTATCCTGATGCGTCAGCGCAGCTTGCTCTACCTGGCCGCTATGCGCAAGCTCGTGAGCAAGCCGGGCCGTACCAAA
>JANPCW010000057.1:0-3760 GCA_031431155.1 Janthinobacterium sp.
CAGGCCAGATCGTGTCCGTGGCTGCATCGCTGATTCCGTTCCTGGAACACGATGATGCGAACCGCGCCTTGATGGGAGCGAACATGCAGCGCCAGGCCGTGCCTTGCCTGCGCCCGGAAAAAGCCCTGGTCGGCACCGGCATCGAGCGCACCGTTGCGGTCGACTCCGGCACCACGGTGCAAGCATTGCGCGGCGGTATCGTCGATTACATCGATGCCGGCCGGGTCGTGATCCGGGTCAATGACGATGAAGCGCAGGCTGGTGAAGTCGGCGTCGATATCTACAACCTGATCAAGTACACCCGTTCGAACCAGAACACCAACATCAACCAGCGTCCGTTCGTCAAGGTTGGCGACCGTGTTGCCAAACGCGACGTGATCGCCGATGGCGCATCGACCGACTTGGGTGAGCTGGCTCTGGGCCAGAACATGCTGGTCGCGTTCATGCCGTGGAACGGTTTGAACTTCGAAGATTCGATTTTGATCTCGGAGAACGTCGTCAAAGACGACCGCTACACCTCGATCCATATCGAAGAGTTGTCGGTGGTTGCACGCGACACCAAGCTGGGCGCGGAAGAAATCACGCGCGACATCTCGAACCTGGCTGAAAACCAGCTGGCTCGTCTGGATGAGTCCGGTATCGTGTACATCGGTGCTGAAGTGCAAGCCGGCGACACCCTGGTCGGCAAGGTCACGCCAAAAGGCGAGACCCAGTTGACACCGGAAGAAAAGCTGCTGCGCGCCATTTTCGGCGAGAAGGCTTCGGACGTCAAAGACACCTCGCTGCGCGTGCCGTCCGGCATGATCGGTACCGTGATCGACGTCCAGGTGTTTACCCGCGAAGGCATCGTGCGCGACAAGCGTGCCCAGCAGATTATCGATGACGAATTGAAGCGCTACCGCCTCGATTTGAACGATCAGATGCGGATCGTTGAAGGCGATGCCTTCCAGCGTCTGGAAAAAATGCTGATCGGTAAAGTCGTCAATGGCGGCCCTAAAAAGCTGGCCAAGGGCGCCAAGATCACCAAGGATTACCTGGCCGATCTGGACAAGTACCACTGGTTCGACATCCGGCCTTCGGACGACGAAGCGGCGGTAGCGCTGGAAGCGATCAAGGAATCGATCGCCGAGAAGCGTCACCAGTTCGATCTGGCGTTCGAGGAAAAGCGCAAGAAGCTGACCCAGGGCGATGAGCTGCAACCTGGCGTGCAAAAAATGGTCAAAGTTTATCTGGCCGTGAAACGCCGCCTGCAGTCGGGCGACAAGATGGCGGGTCGCCACGGTAACAAGGGTGTGGTTTCCCGTATCGTGCCGGTCGAAGACATGCCGCACATGGCCGATGGTACCCCGGCCGACGTGGTGCTGAACCCGTTGGGCGTTCCATCGCGGATGAACGTTGGTCAGATTCTGGAAACGCACTTGGGCTGGGCTGCCAAGGGTCTCGGACTACGCATCGGCGAAATGCTGAAGGCGCAAGCGAAGATCGCGGAAATGCGCAAGTTCCTCAACACGATCTACAACGAGAACGGCAAGGCTGAAGATCTCGACAGTTTCAGCGATGACGAGATCATGAATCTGGCGGCCAACCTGAAAAACGGCGTGCCATTTGCGACGCCGGTATTCGACGGCGCCAACGAGGAAGAAATCCGCCGCATGCTCGACTTGGCGTATCCGGATCAGATCGCCACGAAACTGGGCATGACACCGTCCAAGAATCAGGTGACCATGTATGACGGTCGCACCGGCGAGGCGTTCGAGCGTAAGGTCACAGTCGGTGTGATGCATATGCTCAAACTGCACCATTTGGTTGACGACAAGATGCATGCCCGCTCCACCGGTCCATATTCTCTCGTGACGCAGCAGCCACTGGGCGGTAAAGCCCAGTTCGGTGGCCAGCGCTTCGGTGAGATGGAAGTGTGGGCGCTGGAAGCCTACGGCGCATCGTATGTGTTGCAAGAGATGTTGACTGTCAAGTCAGATGACGTGAACGGCCGTACCAAAGTGTACGAAAACCTGGTCAAGGGCGACCATGTGATCGAAGCCGGTATGCCGGAATCCTTCAACGTGTTGGTGAAGGAAATCCGTTCGCTGGGTATTGATATCGATCTCGAAAGAAACTGATAACCAACGGAATGCTTGGCAGGGTTTGCGGCGATGCTGCGAGCCCTTCTTCGCTGACCAGAGAATTAATCGGTTTGGGATTGAAGTAGCCCGGCGGGGAAACCCGACCGGGCAACTTTGTCTCACAAATGAAATTTAATCACCCGGAGTGATACATGAAAGCACTGCTCGATCTATTCAAGCAAGTTCAGCAAAACGAAACATTCGACGCGATCAAAATTGGTCTGGCGTCGCCCGATAAGATCCGTTCGTGGTCCTACGGCGAAGTAAAAAAGCCGGAAACCATCAACTACCGTACCTTCAAGCCTGAGCGCGACGGCCTGTTCTGTGCCAAAATTTTTGGCCCTATCAAGGACTATGAGTGCCTGTGCGGCAAGTACAAGCGCTTGAAGCACCGCGGCGTGATCTGCGAAAAATGCGGCGTCGAAGTCACGCTGGCAAAAGTGCGTCGCGAGCGCATGGGCCACATCGAACTGGCTTCGCCAACGGCGCACATCTGGTTCCTGAAGTCCTTGCCATCGCGCTTGGGCATGGTGCTCGACATGACGCTGCGCGATATTGAACGCGTGCTGTACTTTGAAGCGTATGTCGTGACCGATCCCGGCATGACCCCGCTCAAAAAATGCCAGATCATGTCGGAAGACGACTACGCCGCCAAGTACGAAGAGTACGGCGACGATTTCACCGCATTCATGGGCGCCGAAGGCATCCGTGAACTGCTGCGCTCGATCGACATCCACCGCGATGCCGAAACCCTGCGCGTGGAATTGAAGGAATCGAAATCCGAAGCGAAGATCAAGAAATACGCCAAGCGCCTGAAGGTGCTTGAGGCATTCCAGCGTTCGGGCATCAAGCCGGACTGGATGATCATGGAAGTGTTGCCAGTGCTGCCGCCCGAGTTGCGTCCGCTGGTGCCGCTCGATGGCGGCCGTTTCGCGACCTCCGACTTGAACGACCTGTATCGCCGCGTCATCAACCGGAATAACCGCCTCAAGCGCCTGATGGAATTGCGCGCGCCGGAAATCATTACGCGTAACGAGAAGCGCATGCTGCAAGAAGCGGTCGATTCGCTGCTGGACAATGGCCGTCGCGGCAAAGCGATGACGGGCGCGAACAAGCGTCCGCTCAAATCGCTGGCTGAAATGATCAAGGGTAAGGGCGGCCGTTTCCGTCAGAACTTGCTGGGCAAGCGCGTCGACTACTCGGGCCGTTCGGTCATCGTGGTCGGTCCTCAGCTCAAACTGCACCAGTGCGGCTTGCCGAAACTGATGGCCTTGGAACTGTTCAAGCCCTTCATTTTCAACAAGCTTGAACTGATGGGTCTGGCAACGACGATCAAGGCCGCCAAGAAGCTGGTCGAGATTCAAGAGCCGGTCGTGTGGGACATCCTGGAAGACGTGATCCGTGAACACCCGGTCATGCTCAACCGCGCGCCGACGCTGCACCGCCTTGGTATCCAGGCTTTCGAGCCGGTCCTGATTGAAGGCAAGGCCATCCAGCTGCATCCGCTCGTCTGCACGGCGTTCAACGCCGACTTCGACGGCGACCAGATGGCGGTGCACGTGCCGCTGTCGCTGGAAGCGCAGATGGAGGCGCGCACGCTGATGCTGGCCTCGAACAACGTCCTTTCGCCGGCCAAC
>JANPCW010000058.1:0-5086 GCA_031431155.1 Janthinobacterium sp.
AATGGGACCGACGATCTGATCAGCGCGAAGCTGCCCGCATTGCAGGCGTATCAGCTGTCCTTGAGCGCGGCGCCGGCGCCGGCCAACAGTTTCGATGCGGCCGCCGCAGCGCGTGGCAAGATGCTGTTTGGCGCTGCGGGAAAATGCGCGACTTGCCATAGTGGGCCCGAGTTCACCGATGCCAATGCGCGGCTCCATCCCGCGAGCGAAGTGGTGAGTGAACCGGAGCCAAACGGTGCGCCGAGCTACGCTTCACGCAGCGCGACCAAGCAGTACCGCACCGCGCCACTGCGCGGCGTGTGGCAGCATGCGCCGTATTTCCACAATGGGACCGCCCCGACCCTGGAGGCGGTCGTTCAGACCTACAATAGCAGGCAAGCGCTGGGTCTGACCGCTGCGGAAGTCTCTGATCTGGCGCAGTATCTCAGGTCTTTGTGATCGACGACGCTAGCTCCTGAACCGGCCGTCACGCGACGGCGGCCGGTTCGATGCATAGGGCCCGACCAAATTGCGTGAGAGGTCGCGGCCATTTAATTGGCCCAGATCCTACTCACCTCAAATCGGGCGCATTTATACGGTGTAACATGTACTTATTGCAATATATTCGAGTTGCATTTTCATTCCACTTGGTAATTCAAAGAGGCGACCATGAAACTTGCGGCGCTCTTGGCTCTGCTGTTTGCCACTCCGGTCTTGGCCAACGGTTTCGATGACCTCAAGACCGCGCTGGCGCTGCTCCAGGGGCAGGGCGTGCTGCGTGGCACCTACGAGGCCAAGGAACTGAGAACGAAAATGGAAAAAAACGTCGCCAGGCCTGGCAGCACCGGGCTGGCGTCGGCGCTGGTGGAGGACGACACGTCGGGTTTGCAAATCCGCTGGGATCGCGCCCTGCTCAAGCGCGCGGCCGACGAGGCCAGGGCCTTCAAAGGCGCCAAAAAACGCGAGACGATTGCATCAGCAATTGGGAGCAGCTCTGGAGTCCAGATTGCCGAGGCGGTCAACTACGCCCCAAGACTGCTGACGATGTTGTCCGCCAGCGAATTGAAGCTGGAGCGGGTCGATGTCTACCAAGGAAAGCCCACGCGGCTGCTCGAGCTCGATTTTCCCGAGTACATCGCCGAAGACAAGGTTAGCCTCAAGGACAATACGCGGACCATTCATGTCTGGCTGGACGAACACAATCTTCCCTTGGGCGCCACCATCACGCGCACGATCAAGGGCAGTTTCATGCTGTTTTTTTCGTTTGAAAACACAAGCAAAGAAGAAATGACGTTCGCGGTTCAGGCAAACCGCCTGGTGCTGCTGCGCAAGGTAGACCAAGGCAGCATCAAGAGCACCGCTGGCGACAACCAGTACCACAATGTCTATACTTTTACGCCTATCTAAGCGGGATGCCGGCCGATATACGCCGGCTCGGCGCGGCCGGCGACGTCGACCCGCAACGAAAGCAGGCGGCCCGACAGCGGATATTGTTCAAGTTCGGTGGCCGAGCGCTTGTGGGTCGCGCTGGTGATATACAGCGTGCGCAGGTCGTCGCCACCGAAGGCGAGCATGGTCGGGCAGCGTAGCGGCAGCGCGATCTCGCGCAGGATTTCGCCGTCCGGCGCGATGCGCAGCAGGCGCCCCCCCTCGAACATCGCACTCCAATATGCCCCTTCACTGTCCACCGCGGCTCCGTCCGGGCGGCCGCCATAGTTGTTCGCTTTGTCGAGCGAGAATTGCCTGAGAATGCGCTGCTTGGCCACCTCTCCGGTGGCGACGTCAAAGTCATAGCATCGAATCTGGTGCGAGGTGGTGTCGGCGTGATAGAGCGTGCGCTGATCGGGGCTGAAGGCCAGGCCGTTCGAGACTGTCATGCCGCCCGACCAGACCAGGCGCAGCACGCCTTTATCGAGGCAAAACATTTGCGCGGCCTGCTGGTCGCGCGGCTCGTAGATGGTGCCGACCCAGAAGCGCCCGGCGGCGTCGACCCGGCCGTCGTTGAAGCGGGTAGTGGCCGTGTCGTAGGGCGCGTCCGCTATTTTCGTCACCTTGCCCTCGACCGTATCAAGGTGGGCAAAGCCGCTGCGGCGCGCAACGATCAGGCCGCCAGCGGCGTTGATGGCCAGGCAGGCCGGCTCGGAATCCATGCGCCAGGCGCGCTGCCGGCCGCTCGCAGGATGCAGGCTGTGGACTGCAAAACCGTCGATATCAACCCAGTACAGAGTCGCTTCGGCGGCATGCCAGAGTGGGCACTCACCAACTTGCATTGGGGTGTCATGGGCCACTTTAATTGTCTCGCTTGGCATCGTATTCCTCGTTCGTTGGTTCGTTGCTTCGTTGCTTCGTTGCTTCGTTGCTTATAGGGCCGCCTTGGCCAGTGCGATCAGGCCATTGGTCGAGCTGTCGTGCCGTTCCGGTTGCGCCGCGCCGCTCAATTCCGCCTGGATTTTCGTGGCCAGCAACTTGCCCAGTTCAACACCCCATTGGTCGAAGCTGTTCACATCCCACAACACGCCTTGAACGAAGGTCTTGTGCTCGTACAGGGCGACCAGCGCGCCAAGCGTGGCCGGCGTGAGCTGATCCATCAATATGGTATTGCTTGGGCGGTTGCCGGGGAAGGTCTTGTGCGGCACTAAGCGCTCAATTTCAACGGCGCTCAGCCCTTGCGACTGCAAATCGTGCCGTACCTCGGGTCCGGTTTTGCCGCACATGAACGCTTCCGACTGCGCGAAACAATTGGCCAGCAACGCTGTGTGGTGTCCGTTCAGTTTGTGGGTAGGACGCAGGCTGGCGATGAAATCGATCGGTGTGACGTCGGCCCCCTGATGCAGCAACTGGAAGTAGGCATGCTGGCCGTTGGTGCCGCACTCGCCCCAAATCAGCGGACAAGTCGGGACGCCGACCGGGTCGCCATCGTGCGTGACGCGCTTGCCGTTGCTTTCCATGTCGAGTTGCTGAAGGTAGGCCGGGAAACGGCTCAGATCCTGGTGGTAGGGCGCAATTGAAACGGAACTGCAACCGAGGAACTGGCGGTTCCAAAAGCCGATCAGGGCCAGCAGCACCGGCATGTTTTGCGCCAGCGGCGCTTCCTGGAAATGGCGGTCCATCGCATGGGCGCCGCCCAGGAAGTCGCTGAAGTGGTCGAAGCCGATTGCCAGTGCCACCGACAATCCGATCGCGGACCAGACCGAATAACGCCCGCCCACCCAGTCCCAGAACGGAAACATGTTGTCAGGGTCGATCCCGAACGCCTTGATCGCTTCGGCGTTGGTAGAGACGGCAACGAAATGGCGCGCCAGGTCCGCCGCTTGGGTTTGGCCTTGGCCCAGGAACCACGCGCGCGCAGTCTGCGCATTCAACATGGTCTCGGTGGTGACGAAGGTCTTGGAGGCGATGATAAACAGCGTCGTCTCGGGATTGAGCGTGGAAAGGGCGGCATCCATGTCATGGCCGTCGACGTTCGAGACAAAATGCATGGTCAAGCGCGGATGGGCAAACTGGCGCAGCGCCAGACATGCCATCTTCGGCCCCAGATCCGAGCCGCCAATGCCGATATTGACGATGTCGGTAATCGGTTTTCCGCTAAAACCGAGCCAACTGCCGCTGCGCACCCGGTCAGTAAAATGTTTGACACGGTCGAGCACCGCGTGCACGTCCTTGACCACGTCCTGTCCGTCCACCACCAGGGTCGCCGAGCGCGGTAGGCGCAACGCTGTGTGCAGCACGGCGCGATGTTCGGTAGTATTGACCTTTTCGCCTGCGAACATGCGGTCGCGCCGCTCCGTGACGCCGCGCTCTTGCGCCAGGTCGGTGAGCAGTTGCAGCGTGGTCGCGTCGATGCGGTTTTTTGAATAGTCCAGAAACAGTCCGGCGGCTGACAATGTCATGTGCGCGAAGCGCTGCGGATCGGCCGCGAACAAGGGGCGCAGGTGCCAGTTGTTCGCCTCGGTGGAATGGGATTGCAAGGCCTGGAAACTGGCGGTAGCGGTAAGGGAAGGCTGGCGCATGGTCATGGGCAATCAAAAGCGTGGGTTGAGGGGTGTGGCAGCATGTGCTTGCATGCCGGTCTGGCTCATATTGCTTGACTATACATGAAGAACTGGTAATTTCACTACACTTTAAGGACGCGCAGATTCCCTGAGCCGACCTGGCTTGGTAGTCGATGCTGTATGGGCTACGCTCCCGGGCAAGAAAACTTGCGGGATTGAACTGTTTGGTGGTGGCGGAGAAATTTCAAGGTAGACCGATCCTGACCGTGCATCCGTTCTGGTGTGGCCTGCCTTGCTTTTTTGGGGTAAATGTAGCAAGCTTATTCAATAAAAACCCGATCTGTGCTATTTTTTGTAGTAAAATTTCATAAAATAATTCCTAAGGAACGATCATGGCGCTGCATTCTGTAGTCGATAGTGTTACAGCGCGGATTATCGAGCGAAGCGGGCCTTCGCGTGCCGCCTATCTTGCGCATCTGGAAGCGGCCCGTGTCAAAGGCGTGCAACGCGGCGCACTATCTTGCACCAATCTGGCGCATGGTTTCGCCGCCTTCCCCGCCAATGACAAGCTGGTGCTGAAAGAACAGAAGAAGCCGTCGGTTGCGATCATCTCTTCGTACAACGACATGCTGTCGGCGCATCAGCCGTTCGAGCGTTTTCCGCAAATTATCAAGGATGCGGTGCGTAACGCTGGCGGCGTGGCCCAGTTTGCCGGCGGCACGCCCGCGATGTGCGATGGCGTCACCCAAGGCCAGCCCGGGATGGAACTGTCACTGTTCTCGCGCGACGCGATTGCGATGTCGACCGCCATCGCACTGTCCCACAACATGTTCGATGCCGCTGTTTATCTGGGCGTGTGCGACAAGATCGTGCCCGGCCTGTTGATCGGCGCGCTCCATTTCGGCCATCTGCCGGCCGTCTTCATCCCGGCCGGTCCGATGACCAGCGGCATGTCCAATTCCGAGAAAGCGAGAATCCGCCAGCTCTACGCGCAAGGCAAGGCCACCCGCGAGGAACTGCTCGAATGCGAGTCCCAGTCCTACCACGGCGCCGGCACCTGCACCTTTTACGGCACCGCCAATAGCAACCAGATGCTGATGGAAGTGATGGGCCTG
>JANPCW010000059.1:0-4671 GCA_031431155.1 Janthinobacterium sp.
TCAGCAGCGCCAGCACCGCCGCTGGAATCGCGCCCGCCAGCAGCATGTCGTTGTCGTTCAGCGCCAGCCCGATGGTGATCCGTTCGCCGTAACCGCCGGCACCGATAAACGCAGCGATGGTGGCCGTGCCAACACTCATCACCGCCGCCGTCTTGACGCCGGCCAGGATCACCGGCAAAGCCAGCGGCAAGTCGATCGACAGCAAGCGGTCGCGCCGCGTCAGGCCCAGCGCCCGCGCCGCCATGCGCAGCCCGCCTGGCACTTGCAGGATGCCGGTGCAGGTATTGCGCACGATTGGCAGCAAGGCATACACAAACAGCGCGATCAGCGCGGGCACGGTGCCTATCATCCCCAGCAAGGGAATCAGCATCGCCAGCAGCGCCAGCGACGGCACCGTCTGCAGCACGCCCACCAGCGCCAGCACGGTCTGGCGCATGCGCGGCAAGAATGCCGCCAGCACACCGAGCGGAATCCCCACCAGGCACGCCAGCCCGACCGCCAGCAACACCAGCGTGAGATGCTGGCGCGTCAGCGGCCACAGATCGGCGTCGAAGATTTTTGCCATCAAACCGCTGCGGCCGGCAGTCTTGTCCGGGTGCGGAGCGCCGGACGCCAGCCAGCTCTTTGCCACGTCCGCAAAGCTCTTTCCCGCCAGTTCGGCGGACGCGTTCATCGCAATCATGTCGGCGGCCTTAATGCGCCCTTCCAGGCCCTGGATCGCGCGCCACGCCTCGGGAAAGCGGCGCGCGATGTCTAACCGGTACAGCAGCACCGCGTCATAGCGGGGAAAGTAGGCTTGATCGTCGGCGAGCACGCGCAAGCCATACTGGCCGATCTTGGCGTCGGTGGAGTAGATGTCGATCACGTCCACCTGGCGCTGCGCCAGCGCCTCATACGCGAGGCCGTGATCGAGCCCGTTCGGGCGCTGTTTCAAGCCATAGCGCTGGGCCAGGCCGAGCCAGCCGTCGGCCCGGCCGATGAATTCATGCGACAGGCCGAACCGGAGTTCCGGATGGCGCGCCAAGTCGCTCAAGGTCGCAATGCCTTTGGCGTCACCTCGGATCGCCAGCGCATAGGTGTTGTTAAAGCCGAGCGGCACCGCCACGCCCAAGCCGAGCGGCGCCAGCTCGCGCCGGATCGCGGCCAGTGTGGCAGGCTTCTTGTGCTTGAGGATTTCGAGATCGATGGTGCCCATGTATTCCGGGTAGACATCGATGTTCGCGGCCTGCAGCGCGGCCAGCACGATCGCCGTATTTCCCAGCCCTTGACGGTGCGCGACCTTGGCGTGGGGCGCGGCGGTCTGGGCCACGATCTCGCCCAGGATATACGACTCGGTGAAGCGCTTCGAGCCGACCTGGAGCACTTCGTCGCTGGCCGCGTTGGCGCCGCTGACGCAAAAAAAGAAAGCCGCAAGCAAGCCCGCCATCAATCGTGTGCCGTATTTGGTGCGCACGCACTCTCCACAGGTTGCGGTCGAAAGGGTCTTGGTGGATGGGTGGCAGACGCCAGCAGCCAATAGCAATAAGTGGGTATTGAGCAGAAATTTCATTCCTCAACACCAAACAGCAACGCGATTTCGGTGCTGCCCATGCGGTCGAAATCATCGTGCACGACGATCTGCCCCGCCATGAAACCTAGTCTTCTGACTTGACAGACTGATGGAGCGTCCAGCCGAGTTACCTTTACAAGAGGCTTGCCAGCCTTGGCTATGATGAAGGGGGCCCCCTTTACCGCCTGCTTGATCAAGCGCGATAACTGGGTCTTGGCTTGGTGGATATTGACTGTTTGCATGATAAACCTTATTAAACTTAGTTTAATTAGTTTTGTTTATCATATCAGAGGCAAACTGCCGGCAAACTCGCGGCAGAGGACTTGCCACGCGTGCCGAACCGTTTGGTTGGCGCCAGCGCCGTGCGGAGGCGCCCACATCGAAAAGTTTGTACGCGCCAGGTATCGAGCGTTGGAAGAACCATTCGTCTACTCTCCCAAGGCGTCCAATGCGGCTGCAATGATTCCCGCACCCAAAAAATACCCGGACGAACTCAGACTTTCCAGCAGCGGTTTCACCAGAGGCACCAACCCTCTACGTTTGGCCAACACCAACACGCCGACCGTCCCGATCACAGGAATGCCGATATTCTTTGCTGTTCGGCGGCCGGCTTTATCATCCATAAGAACGCCGCACCCGCATGCAATCGCCATCGCAATTGCGCTCGCTTCACCGGCATCGATTTCTTGCACGAATGCAGAAAAATCGGGCGGCACACAAAGCTCCAAGAGCCCGCTATTCACCGCTTCGTGGATAAGAGCGCTTTCCGGAAAATCCGATCTCCCCGCACTCTCACCTAACACGATGTCTGTAACAAGTAGGCGGCCAAGAATTTGCGGCAGCAGGTCCAGCCGACGAAGGCGAGCAAACGCAATCAGGGGGCCGGCATCTGCAACAATGATTTTATTCAAAGGCCGCCAACTCCGTCGCCAATTCTTCCTTGCCGTAGCGAACTACTGGAATCTTCAAGGCACCGAGATGATCGATAAATTCACTTTGGGGCATCCCGGCAAGCTTCGCCGCCTTGCCGAGACTGACCACTTCCTCGTCAAAAAGCTTGACTGCCAGTGCCACGCGCACCCCTTCCTTGAGCAAGGTTTCGTCGAACGGCACCGCCACAAATACCGGCTGACCATGCTTGGTAATGACCGATAGTTTTCCTTGCTCTGCGTCCCGAATCAGATCGCCGGTACGCTCGCGCAAATCGCGGACTGTGAAGGTGTCCATAGCTTAAGCTCCCGCACTTAATTGTGCCATCAAATGATAGCACAATCTTTTGAGGTGACGAACAAGGAGGAGGCCGCAGCTGAAGGCTTTGTCGTGCCGGCGCGGAGAAGGCGCCGCTACCTCCCCATCTGCAGTTCAGAGGGATGGATTACCGATAAAGGTGTTATTAACGACTAGGCGCGGCTCGCCGCCGGCAAAGCGCTGGCGGATCGATGCGGTAATACCGACGCCGTCGAGCCCAACACCGGCCAGCAAGTGGGCGGTGTCGCCATGGTCGATAAACTTGTCGGGCAGGCCCAGCATCAGGAGCGGCTTGACGATGCCTTCCGCGGCCAGCGCCTCGGCCACGGCGGCGCCGGCGCCGCCCATGATGGAGCCCTCTTCCACCGTCACCAGATAATCGTGTTCCAGCGCCAGTTGTTTGACTAGCGCAACGTCGAGCGGCTTGATGAAGCGCATGTTCGCGACCGTCGCATCGAGCGCATTGCCGGCCACCATGGCCGGCGCAACCATCGTGCCGAACGCCAGGATGGCGATTTTTTGCCCGCTGCGCTTGACCACACCGGTGCCAAGCTCGATCGTCGTCAATGCTTTTTCGATCGCCGCTCCGCCGCCTGCGCCGCGCGGGTAACGCACTGCCGCCGGTCCCTTGTACTGGTAGGCGGTGGTGAGCATCTGACGGCACTCGTTCTCGTCCGATGCCGCCATCAGCACCATGTTCGGAATGCAGCGCAAGAACACCATGTCATAATTGCCGGCATGGGTGGCGCCATCGGCGCCGACCAGGCCGGCGCGATCGAGCGCGAACGTGACGTCCAGGTTTTGCAGCGCCACATCGTGGATCAGCTGATCGTAGGCGCGCTGCAGAAAGGTCGAATAGATCGCGACCACCGGCTTGATGCCCTCGCAGGCCAGGCCGGCCGCGAAGGTGACCGCATGCTGCTCGGCGATGCCGACGTCGAAATAACGGTCCGGATATTGCTCCTCGAAGCGCACCATGCCGGAACCCTCGCGCATGGCAGGCGTAATCCCCACCAGGCGATCGTCGGCCGCGGCCATGTCGCACAGCCAGCTGCCAAACACTTCGGTGTAGGTGGTCTTGCCGGCCGCGGCAGGCTTGATGCCCTCGTCCCGATTAAACTTGCCGGTGCCGTGATACAAAATCGGCTCGGCTTCGGCCAGCTTGTAGCCCTGGCCCTTCTTGGTGACCACGTGCAGGAATTGCGGCCCCTTTAGCAGCTTGATGTTTTGCAGGGTCGGGATCAGGGATTCGAGATCGTGCCCGTCGATCGGGCCGATGTAATTGAAACCGAATTCCTCGAACATGGTGGCCGGCACTACCATTCCCTTGGCGTGCTCTTCAAGGCGCTTGGCCAGTTCCAGCACCGGGCCCGGCAGCACGGACTTGCCCACATTCTTGGCCGCCGCATAAAACTGGCCCGACATCAGGCGCGCCAGATAACGGTTGAGCGCGCCCACCGGCGGCGAAATCGACATGTCGTTGTCGTTCAAGATCACCAGCAGGTTGATGTCTTCCTGCACGCCGGCGTTGTTCAACGCTTCGAACGCCATCCCGGCCGTCATCGAACCGTCGCCGATCACGGCGATCGCGTGGCGCGATTCGCCTTTCAGCTTGGCCGCTTGCGCCATCCCGAGCGCCGCCGAAATCGAGGTCGACGAGTGCGCGGTGCCGAAGGTGTCGTACTCGCTTTCGACCCGGCGCGGAAAACCCGAGATGCCGTCTTGCTGACGCAAGGTATGCATCCGGTCGCGCCGCCCGGTCAGGATCTTGTGCGGATAGGTCTGATGACCGACGTCCCAAACCAGCCGGTCGTCAGGCGTGTTGAACACGTAATGCAGCGCCACCGTCAATTCGACGGTGCCCAGATTCGAGC
>JANPCW010000060.1:0-2081 GCA_031431155.1 Janthinobacterium sp.
GCGTCGTCGTCGGTGTGGCCGCCGGGAGCGACGATACCGACTAGGTCGCCCGGTTTAAGTCTGGCTGGTTTGATCAAGGCTCGCTTCCTTCTGTGCATTCCGGGTGCATGCGGCCCTGCTCTGGCGGAGGCCGCAGCGGGCAGCGCTACCGTTGCAGCCGCTGCCGCCGCCACCAACGCGCCAAATGCGCGCCTGCTCAATTTGTCGCCACTGGGCATTTTCGTTCGGACGATTACAGGAACTTGTAATTTGCCATCAACGTATAAGCGCGGCCACGCGGATCGGCTACCCGCGGTTCCCACGAACTGCCTGCCCCAGTGTTGCTGTCGTAGGTCACGGCGAACGGCGGGTCCTTGTCGAACAGGTTCTTGACGCCAGCGGTCAGGGTCAGGTTCTTGATGCCGCTATAGGTCGCACTGAGGGCGAAGGTCGAATAGGCGTCCACGTCCGCTTTCCAGTTGGCCGGTTTGACGAGGCCGTTGGCAACGCCTGGCAATACCTGATCCTTGTAGCCGTGGCGATAGATCTGCGACACGGTCGCGCTCCAGTCTCCCTGCTTGTAGGTGAAATAGGCGGTGTGCTTCCATTTCAGACCCAGGTCGCCGGTGAAGCTGAACACGCCAACTTCGCTCGCGCCGTACGGGGCATTGGCCAGCGGGCGCGATTTCTTGGCCAACAGATACGAGCCATCCAGGCCGGCCGACCACTTTCCAAGGTAAGCCTTGCCGTTGGCGTTGGCGCCCACTTCGATCCCGCGCGTAATGCTCGCGCCTGCATTGAGCCAGCGCTGGTCGATCTGCACCAGCTGGCCGCTGGCATCGCGGATGAAATTCTCTTTGAACAGATCGTAATTGGCCAGCAGGGTCGCCAGTTCCACGCTGCGGATCGTGTCTTGCTTGCGGATTTCCCACAGATCCAGGCTGGTGCTAAAGCGCGCCGACGGCTCCCACACCACGCCCACGCTGGCCTGCTTGGCCGTTTCCGGTCCCAGCGTCAGCTTGCCGCCGGTAAGTGTGTTCGGCGTGATCGAGGCGCAGCCCGGCTTGGCGGGGTCAACCTTCAAGCCGGGGCAACTGGCCGGGTCGACCAGATCCTTGCCCGCATAGGGCGACTCGATCACGCCGTTGAACAACTGGTTGAAGGCTGGCGCGCGGAAACCCGTGTTATACGAGCCACGGAACAGCAACTGCTCGGCCGGGGTGTAGCGGAACGAGACCTTCGGATTGAAGGTGTTGCCGAAGCCGGAATAATGGTCCTGGCGTCCGGCCAGGGTCAGTTCCAGCTTTTTGGTCACCGGCACCAGCAATTCGGCGTAGAGCGCCTTGACCGTCCGGCTGACCGGCACCAGGATGTTTTCGTTGTCGAACGGAGCATTGAGGATAGCGGGGCGGGCCGTTGCCGCGCGCGCATCGCCATTGAAGGAATACTCTTCCTTGCGCAAGTCGATTCCCACCGCGGCCATCAGCGCCCCGGCCGGCAAGGCATACAGCTCGCCCGAGACCGATGCATCGGCCTGGGTCAAGGTGGTCTTGCCGCCGTACAGGACAACCCCGGCCGCCGAAGTGCTGGCGATCAGGTCGCGCGCGGCCTGCGACTGGGTCTCGCCCGCTTTCAGGAATGGATTGATGATCCCGGTTCCCAGCGCGTTGGCCAGCGCCGCCGTGTAGTTAAAGCCGGTGCCAAGCTTGGACTCGGACTTGCTGAATGCGCGCGATACGCCGGCGCGGTATTCCCAGCTGCCGATCGGGCCGTCGGCGCCCAATTGCAGGCGCCCGGCCTCGGTCTTGGTGAGCACTTCGCGGTTGCCGCACTCCATGCAGCGCCAGCGGTAGGCGATCGGGTTGCCGCGGTTCGCTTCAATCGTCGGGAAGACGGCGACGATGGCATTGAACACGCCGTTATAGGCCGCGCCCGTGCTCGGATAGAACGACGAGGCCGGGAAGTTGCTGGCGCTTGGCGACACCTGGTTGGGCGAGAACCGCTTGGCCACTTCCACTTTCGAACCGACCACTTCGGCAAACAACTGGTGCGGGCCGAGCTTGATCGTGCCGCGCGACACCAAGTTGGTGTTTTTCACGGGC
>JANPCW010000061.1:0-6089 GCA_031431155.1 Janthinobacterium sp.
CGATGAAAAAGACAATCCTGGCGTTGATGCTTGCTGCGATCAGGGGAGCGATCGAGTCCATTATTTTCTCCAGCCTGGTTGCAAAATGCCAGGCAGTTTAAACGTCAGGCGCAGTTTGTATTGAATCAGCACGTCGCAGGCGAGTAGCGCAAACAGCAGGATCCCCTGGAATACGCCGGTGATCGCGGACGGCATCCCCAGGCGCGACTGGGCGAGCTCGCCGCCAATATAAAAAAGGGCCATGATAAAGCTTGAAAACACGACGCCGACTGGATGCAGGCGGCCGACGAAGGCGACGATGATGGCGGCGAAGCCGTAACCGGGCGAGACCGACGGCGTCAACTGGCCCAAGGGCCCGAGCACTTCGCAAACGCCGGCCAGACCCGACAGGGCACCGCAGATCAGCATCGAACCCCACAGCGATTTGCGCGACGAAAAGCCGGCATAGCGTGCCGCTAGCGGGGCCATGCCGCTCACGCGCAGACGAAAGCCGGCGATGCTGCGCGACAGGAACAACCAGCCGGCGACCGCGGCAATCAAGGCGAATACGATCCCCAGATGCAAGCGGGTTTGCGGGACCACGATCGGCAACAGCAGCCCGCTCGACAGCAATTTCGACTGGGGAAAATTGAAGCCTTCCGGGTCCTTCAAGACGCCGTATACCAGATAGCTCAGCAATAACTGGGCGATATACACCAGCATCAGCGAGACCAGGATCTCGCTAGCGTTGAAACGGTCGCGCAGCCAGGCCGTGATGGCGGCCCAGGCCATGCCGCCGGCGATCCCGGCCAGCAGCACCAGCGCCATGATTCCCGCGCCGCCGCTGCCGTCGTCGTCGAGGTACAGGCCGGCCGCGCCGCCGCTGACGGCGCCGATCACGAGCTGGCCCTCGGCCCCGATGTTATAGATATTGGCGCGGAAACAGATGGCGAGCCCGACCGAGATCAGCAGCAGCGGCGCCACCTTGACCCCAAGTTCGGACCAGCCTTGCAAGTGTTTCATCGGTTCGAGAAAGAACACCGACAGGCCGGCGAGCGGATCCTTGCCCAGCGCCATGAACAAGATGGCGCCGCACAGCACCGTCAACAGCACCGCCAGGACCGGCGACAGCCATCCCATCAGGGCCGAGGGCGTGGCGCGCGCTTCAAGCTTGAACATGGCGCGCCTGCTGATCTGCTTGCGGCTGCGGCCACAAACCACTCATCCACTGGCCGATCAGGGTAACGTTGGCGTCAGCGGTCTTGATCGACGGCGACAGCCGGCCCTTGGCGATCACATGCAGGCGGTCGGTAATTTCAAACAATTCTTCAAGCTCCTCGGAGATGATCAAGAGCGCGCAACCGGCATCGCGCAGGGCGACCAGCTCGGCGCGAATCTGGGCCGCCGCGCCGACATCGACGCCCCAGGTCGGCTGGGCTACCACCAGCACGATCGGGCCGCGCATGACTTCGCGCCCCACGATGTATTTCTGCAAATTTCCGCCCGACAGGCTGCGCGCCAGCGCGTGCGGGCCACTGGCCTTGACCTTGAAGCGGGCGATGATTGCTGCCGCCCGTTGGACCAGCACCTGGTTCCTGACGAAGCCAAGGCGGATGGTCGCCTTCGTTAGCAAGGACAGCAAGACATTGTCGGACAAGGACATCTCGGGCACGGCGCCGCGGCCCAGGCGCTCTTCCGGCACGAAACCGAACCCGAGGCCGCGCCGGCGCCCCGGGGGAAGGCGCCCGACCGGCGTCTGCCTGAGCATGATGGCATCGCTCGCCGCGCGTGGATCTTCGCCCGAGAGCGCGGCCAGCAATTCCTGCTGGCCATTGCCCGACACGCCCGCCAGGCCGACGATCTCGCCCTCATGCAGATCGAAACAGATGTCCTGCAACTCGGTCGCGAACGGGTGGCTCTTGGACAGGCACAGGTTCTTGACGTCCAGCATTTTCGCGCCGGGTGCGCGTTCGACACGCTTGATGGCCGGCGGCTCAAAGCCGATCATCATGCGCGACAAGCTGGCCGATGACTCTTGCCGTGGATCGCACAGTCCGCTGTTCTTGCCGGCGCGCAGCACGCTGCAGGTATCGCACAGGGCGCGGATTTCATCGAGCTTGTGGCTGATATAGAGGATGCTGCAGCCTTCCAGGGCGAGCTGGCGCAAGGTTGCGAACAGCTTCTCGACCGCGCCCGGGGTGAGCACCGAGGTCGGTTCGTCGAGGATCAGCAATTGCGGCTTGGCCAGCAGCGCACGCACGATTTCGACCCGCTGGCATTCGCCCACCGACAAAGTGTGCACGTGGCGCTGCGGTTCCAGTTCCAGTCCGTATTGACTGGCGGTGGCCTCGATGCGGCGCGACAGCGCATCGAGCTTGGTATCGGCGGGCAAGCCGAGGGCGATATTTTCGGCCACCGTGAGCGTATCGAACAGCGAAAAATGCTGGAACACCATCGCTATCCCGAGCTCGCGCGCCACGGCCGGACTGGCGATCTGGACCTGCTTGCCGTTCCAGATCACGCGCCCGCCGTCGGGCTTGACCGAGCCGTAGATGATCTTCATGAGGGTCGATTTTCCGGCCCCGTTCTCGCCCAGCACCGCGTGGATCTGTCCCGGCTCAACCGTCAAATTGATCCGATCGTTGGCCACGACGGACGGGTAGCGTTTGGTGATTTCGTGAAGTTCTAGGCGCGTCGTCATGTCTCAATCTAAATTGTGCATCAACCCGATTTGCCATCTCGCCGCAGCACCAACGACCAGGCGACTGCACCGCATCGCGTCCTGATAGTAGCGGCATCCGGCGCATTTTTCTGCATCCGAGTTGGAACGACGCAAAGTTTTGCGTCATAAAAGCAACAGTATCGCATTATTTGTGGCGCGGCGAGTGGTGTTCTGACCCTCGCTTAGCCCCGTAGCCCCTTGAAAATGCGATGATTATATTTTTTCGGATATAGCTGGTATCGTCGATCGTAACAGACCGCCCGCGCGCGCCGCTCGCATGATGGTCTGGCCAGCGCAACCCGTGCGCATTTTTTCATCCATCGCCCAAGTGCCCGCATTTTTTCAAGAAACGTCAACCGGAACCCACATGTACAAATCAACCATGAATCTCGTGCCACGCCTGTGCCTCGCCGCCGTCCTGAGCCTTGCCGCCAACGCCCAGGCAGCCGACTGGAGCGATACATCGATTAGCTGGCGCGCCGGGAACGCATTTCGCGAGCCATTCAATCCGAAAGACATCAAGAAAAACATCTTTGCGCTGACCCATGTCAGCGGCTACAAATACGGAACCAATTTCTTTAACGTCGACTTGCTCCAGTCCGATAGCAACGATCCCGGTTCGCTCAAACAAAACTCAGGCGCGCAGGAAGCCTATGTCGTGTACCGCCACACGCTCGACATTGGCAAGTTGCGCGGGGCCGATCTCAAGTTCGGCCCGGTACGCGGCGTCGGCGCGACCGTCGGTTTCGACTGGAATACCAAGAACGACGTCGGCTACAACTCGCGCAAGCGCATGCTCGTTGCCGGGCCAACCCTGATGTGGGATGTGCCGGGCCACCTCAATACGAGCTTGCTGATCCTGTCCGAGAGCAATGCGCCTAGCGGTGCCTTTCCACCGATTTCGACAGTGTCCAGCCGCTACCACTTCAAGGTGCATCCGATGCTCACGGCCGACTGGGCGATCCCGGTCAGTTCCCTGGTTTCGTTCGAGGGTTTCGCCAACTTGATCGCCGCCAAGGGCAAGGATGAAGTGGGCAACGATACGGGAGCCGAAACCAATATCGACATGCAGCTGATGCTCGATGTCGGCGCTGCGATGGGCAGCGCCAAAAACACCTTCCGGGTCGGTATCGAGTATCAGTACTGGAACAACAAGTTTGGCAACACGTCAGCCACGACCGGCGGCCAAGGGTATCGCGCCAAGACGCCGATGCTGCGGGCCGAGTACCACTTCTAGTTGAGGGCATCATAAGCCCGGTAGCCGACCCTGCGAGCGTGAGGCATAATGCGGCACGCTCGTTTTTTCTTGCGGCGCCTGCCTCACTCTTGCAATCGGCGGCCGTGCCGCAATGCCCGCAATGCCTTGCTCCGCTCCCCCAGGCCATCCATGTCCATCGTTTCAAAGCTCGATTCCAGCACCACCGCTTCCTACGTATTCGCTGCGCTGTTCTTGCTCATGGTGTTGATCAAGGGCTTGCTGGGCGCGCTGTTTGCCGGCTTGCTGGTGTTTTCCCTGATCCATCTGATGATCCCGATCCTGGGGCGCAAGATCAGCGACGGGCGCGCCCGGATGCTCGGTGCGGCCGCCATCGGTGCGCTGCTGATCGCGGTGCTGACCTTGGCCAGCTGGGGCGTGGTTAGCTTCTTCAAGGGCGATGCCTCCAGCCTGACCAATCTGTTCAAGAAAATGGCCGACATTATCGATGCCTCGCGCGGTCAGGTCCCGCCCTGGCTCAATGAGCGCCTGCCGGTTGACGCGGACGCCGTGCGCGAAATGTCGACCGCCTGGTTGCGCGAGCACGCCGCCGAGGCAAAGACCCTCGGGACCGAGGCCGGGCGCGTGGTGGCCCATATCCTGATCGGCATGATCATTGGCGTCATGGTGTCCTTGCACGTTACCTTGCGACCGCACGCGCACCGCCCGTTTGCCGCTGCCCTGCTGCAGCGTGCCGCCCACCTGGCCGATGCGTTTCAAAATATCGTTTTCGCCCAGGTCTGGATCTCCGGCATCAATACCATCATCACGGCCGTGTTCATCTTCGTTGTCTTGCCGCTGACGGGCATTTCACTGCCTTTCTCGAAGACCCTGGTTGCGATCACGTTCTTCGCAGGGCTGCTACCCGTGATCGGCAACCTGATTTCGAATACGGTGCTGGTCGTGGTGGCACTGTCGCACTCGCTGCATACGGCGCTGGCCGCCCTGATGTTCATGGTTGTGGTGCATAAGCTCGAATATTTCTTGAATGCGCGCATCATCGGTTCGCGCATCAATGCGCGCGCATGGGAGTTATTGATTGCAATGCTGGTGGCCGAATCGCTGTTCGGGATGCCCGGCGTGATCGCGGCACCCGTGTTCTACGCCTACGCAAAAAAGGAATTGATGGCGCGCGGATTCATTTAAGGCCGCTTCCCCGTCTAGCGGCACCGGAACCCGAGCACGTTTGCTCTCGTCGCTTAAGTAGGTAGCAAAAAAAACCCGACAGCCACGCTGCCGGGTTTTTTGACTTACTGCGGGCTTGTTGCCCGCGACCATCAATTGTCGATCTTGATGCGAGTCACTTCAACAATACCGTTGACCACGTTGCCTTTGACTTCCACCGTCACCGTATTGCCTAGTGTTGCAAGGGTCAGCGGAGCAAGGAAAGTGGTGGAACCGGTGAAGTGTATGCGCACGGTGCCGCTACGCATCGTAAACGTTTGCGCGCCGGCGTTGAAATCGCCAATCGTGCCGTGCAGCTCGATCTCGGCCTCCACATCGTCTCGCTTGAGCTCGACCTTGGTCGCGATCAACACGCCGTTGGTAACTGTGCCTTCGACCTCGATCCGCACCCCATTGGCTAGCGACACACTTGGGCTTAGTTTTGACGCATCGACTTTCACGCCCAGCACCTCGAAGTTTGCTGACGAGACGAAATTGCTGACCAAGCCCTCCAGTTCTGCGTGCTCGTTTTCCTTGATGGCCGGTTTGAGCTTGGCTGCCTTGACCTTGGTCGCTACGATGACCCCACTCACGAGCGATCCCTTGACACGTACCAGCATGTCGTTTGCCAAGCCGGCGCCCAGGTTGTCCAGGGTCGCGTTTAGATAGTTGACGGTGATCCCGCGCAGCTTAAACGTTTTAGCGACCGTATCGAGGCTCTGGACTGTCCCCACCGAACGCACTTCGCCCGCCGTTTTCTTTTCGATGCGGGTCGCTGTCAGTCCGTCCGGCCCGTTGCCAAGTCCATAGACTTCAATGAAATCATTGACTCCCAGGTCGGTGATGCCGTTTGCGTTTTCAAAGATCGTGCTCGCCTTCAGCGTGATCGTCAGGCCCAGTACAGTGACCGTACCGGACGCTGTGTTGATGCCTGAAATCGGCCCCTGGATATGGCTTGCCGCTGTGATG
>JANPCW010000062.1:0-2413 GCA_031431155.1 Janthinobacterium sp.
GGTCGCCAGTTCGCTCCCCGGATGTGCCGTGCGCCCGATGAGATTGACCACCGCCGCGGCGATATGTGGGCGATTAAAACCGAATTCGGCCAGCGTGTCTTCGAAGCCGCATTGCCGCACCGCGGACAGCGCTGCATGCTCGATGCCGACGCTGCGCGGGCAGACCATTTCAATCGAATAGAGGTCGACTTCCTGGAAGCGGCCTGCATCGGCGGGCGCTGCCCCTTGGCCGACGATGCGGCGGGGCTGTCGACCGATCGCAGCGCTGGGCCATGGCCGCGACGGCCCAAAGAGTGACAAAGATAGGTTAAGGCTGGGGCATAAATGGTTAGATATGACAACCCCATCCCTTGCGCCGAGCTTTACTTGGCCTCAGGTTCAGAGACCCTCGCGAGCGTGGTGGGAAACCAAAGCCTGGATGATTATTCAATCATCATCATCATCATCGTCATCATCGTCGTGCTTACGCCGGTGATGTTTCTTATGCTTCCCATGATGGCGCTCTTCACGGTCAACGTAGTAGGCGCGCTCTTCAACCGGTACCCACCGACGAACAATCTGCACCGGTTGCTCGATATATTGCACTGGCTGACGAATAATTTGGACCGGAGCAACCGGAATCCGTTTGTGGTCCATCACTGTGCGGCACCGTTGAACCGTCCTATAGCCAGATGAGCGTGCAGACATGCGGTCACCGACGACCGCGCCGGTTGCTGCACCGACCGCGGTGGCGACTGTTTTGCCGTTACCGCCGCCAACCTGATTGCCCAAAAGTCCCCCTGCAAGGCCGCCAAGAACGGCGCCGCCGTACCCAGAACCTGCCGACTGCACCGGAACCTGCTCGTTCCAGCATTCTTGTCGTGGGTAATCCACAGTTCGATATTCGGTGGCGTAAGCCGCCAAGGGCAATGCAAGCACAGCTATCGCACTTAATATTCTATTTAACATGATGGTGTCGCTTGTTTGAGTAAGTTTATAAAATGGTTCGGCGGTTAGTGGCGAAGTTTATTGATTCCGTTTTCCGATTTCATCGCCTACGTATCCGCCGCCGACCGCACCTGTAATTTCTGAACGGGCGGGGCCATTACCGCCGCCAACCTGGCTACCTACCAAGCCGCCGACGACTGCACCGAGGCCAATTCCGTGAGGACTGGTTTGTGCCACTGGCGCCGGTTGCTGGAAAACAGGTGCCGAAAAATATTGCCGAGCGGGCTCTGCCCGTGCCACTTGGTCCTGCCTTGCGCGAGCCGACGCTGCCTGATGCTGGTAAAACTGGTCAAAATTATGACGAATAGTTGGTTTTTGAAGCTCCGCCGTTTTGTACTTGCCATCTTCGTTGACGACGGGCCGAATATCTGCGACTTGCTGCGCCTGTCCCGGCGCTACTCCTACAGTCCGGGCCGCAATACGTGCTGTTTCTGCATCTGTGCCATTCGAATTCGGAAGTATCCCCGCAATGGCAACACCGCCAACCAGGCTAATGAGGATCACGGAGGCTGCGGCGCCCGCCATCAATGGGTGGATGCGGTTCGAAATTTTGGTCATATCCGTATAAGACTCCCATGAATGCGTGTGATGTGGTGTAGCAACAGAATAATTTATACCCCATCAGATAGGTAGCCCCAATGTTGTATCAGCGGTAAGGAGTTGTAACATTGAATGTCGTCGATGCCGAGTCCACAATAATGCGACTGCGAATTGCGCCGATGTCCGCCCGGAAGAAGCCAGAATGAGCCGCATGAACATCATCTTTGAAACCGCATTGCAGACCGAGACCATGCAAGCAGTTCCCCCTTGGGGCGGACCTGAACGACGAGAGGCGGCAATGGACCGAGTTCGAGTACAAACCGGTACCGGCCGGCCACCCCGATGCAATTCTGTTCGACTAGTACATCCGCGATATCCTCCCCGGCAAGGTAGCCAGCACGCAGCGGGAGAACCACGACTCGCTGTGCCAGTTGCGGGTGTGTTCGATGCGGCGCCGATCGACGCTATTACGCCCCAGGGCATCGCGCACTACCGCGACTCCAGGTCGGCCAAGCCAATTCCGCGAGTGAAATTAGCGATCTAATCGCCGCCAGTTCGTTGCTTGGCTACACCGGAAAAGAGATCAGCGAGAAGGTGAATCACCGCATCGGGCAAGCGGTGCGGCCGACTAGAAAAGGTAGGTTGCTGCCAGCGAAAGCCTGTCAGGGATTTTTATCAATATCGTCGTGTTTGCCGCAGACGCGCAAAAAGGCCGTCCCATCCTCGAACGTGAAGCTCGCTTTGTACGTGTCGTCCGAGGTAAGGTGAATAGTGTAAACCTTCACCTTTTCCTGCTGTCTAAACGAGAAGGCACTTCTTTGCTTGCCAGCGGATGCAAGTGCAACCGTGCGGGCGGATTCAAAATATCGACAAACATAAGAAGCGC
>JANPCW010000063.1:0-4504 GCA_031431155.1 Janthinobacterium sp.
CGATATCGTCGCCCTCAATGCCGGGGCCGCTTTGTATGCGGCCGGGGTGGCGGCCTCGATTGAGGATGGGCTGCAAAAGGCGCGCACCGCCATTACGTCCGGTGCCGCGCGCGCCAAGCTCGAGCAGTTCGTTCGGGTGACGCAGAGCCTGGGTGCCACCTGAACCATTGGAGTTTTGCGCTATGTTCGGCATTCACGACCTTACCCTATTTATCATCTCCGGGCTCTTGCTCAATCTGGTGCCTGGTCCCGATTCGCTGCTGATCATGTCGCGCAGTGCAAGCCAGGGCTGGCGCGCCGGGTCGGCGGCGGCGTTGGGAATCGGCACTGGCACGATGCTGCACGTAGGCGCGGCGGCGATTGGCCTGTCGGCGCTGTTAGCAACCTCCGCGACCGCCTTCACGGTCGTAAAACTGCTTGGCGCAGCGTATATTTTTTACGTCGGTCTATGCTTGCTTTTCCGCAAGAAAATCGACGGGCAAACGCTGGCCGACGTGCCGCCCCTGCCTTACCGGAACATCGCTTTCCAGGGCTTTCTGACTAACGTCCTCAATCCGAAAGTGGCGATTTTTTTCCTCGCGTTTGTGCCGCAATTTATCGCCGCCGACGCGCCCAACAAGGCGTTGGCCTTCATCATTCTCGGATGCATTTTCAACCTGAACAGCATGTTGTGGTGCAATTTTCTGGCCGTTTCCACCGCCATGGCCAGCCAACGCCTGAAACCGAGCCCGGCCGTGTCGGCCTGGCTGAACCGGATCACGGGCGGCTTGTTCATCGCTTTGGGCCTCAAGCTTGCCCTGTCACGGCAGCCCTAATCACCTCATTCCAATTTGACCCATGTCCGACATTCTCAATAAAATCCTGGCCGTGAAAGCCGACGAAGTTGCCGCGGCAAAAAAACATCGCAGTCTTGCAAGCCTGCGCAGCGAGGTCGAAGCCGATGCCGAGGCCCGAAAGGGATTGCGCGGCTTTGAAGCGAGCTTGCGCGCCAAGATTGCAGCGGGCGGTGCCGGCGTGATCGCCGAAGTAAAAAAAGCTTCGCCCTCGAAAGGCGTGTTGCGCGCCGATTTCCAGCCGGCCGACATCGCGGCCAGTTATGCCGCGCATGGCGCCGCGTGCTTGTCGGTATTGACCGATGCACATTTCTTCCAGGGCGCGACCGAGTATCTGCAACAGGCGCGCGCCGCCTGCGCCATTCCGGTGCTGCGCAAGGACTTCATGATCGACATGTATCAAGTCTATCAAGCCCGCGCGATGGGCGCCGACTGCATCTTGCTGATCGTCTCGGCGCTCGATCATGGCCTGATGGCCGAACTGGAAGCGTGCGCCCATGAGTTGGGGATGGATGTATTGGTCGAAGTGCATGACGGGGAGGAGCTTCAGGCCGCGCTAAGGCTCACAACGAAACTGGTCGGCATCAACAACCGCAACCTGCGCACGTTCGAGACATCGTTACAGACCACGCTCGATTTATTGGCGCGTATTCCGCCTGACAAGCTGGTCATCACGGAATCGGGTATTCTCATGGTTGACGATGTGAAGCGCATGCGCGATGCGAACGTGCATGCCTTCCTGGTCGGCGAGGCATTTATGCGTGCCCCTGATCCTGGCGTGGAATTGCAGCGGCTGTTCCACTAGCCAAACTGGCAGAAAAGGAGAATGAGATGCGGCCATTTCAACTACTGATAAGGGCCGCGTCATTCGCACTTGTCATGGCCTCGCTGGCATCGTGCCAGCAGAACATGCTGGCCCCGCGTCCAACCCAGAAGCCCGCCCTGCCCAGCTATCCGGCAGCGCCAGCGCCGCCCGCGGCCACCAGGCCGGAGCCCCAAATTTTCGGCGTCGACGGCTACAAGATCCTGGTCGCCGAGCAAATTCTGGCAGCGAACCCCAGCATTACCTTCAGCGGCCGCCTGCCACCGATGCTGCCGGCCGTCGTTGTCGTCAATATCAGCATCGACAAGGATGGCAGTCTAGCGAACGTTGTGGTCCAGCGCTCGCGCAACAACGACGCCTCGGAAGTGGCCTTGGCCTCGGTCAGACGCAGCGGACCGTTCCCAAAACCGAAGCGGCTGATCACGCGCGGCCACAAAACGCTCGATTTTTCCGAGACCTTCCTGTTCAACCATCAGTATCAATTCCAGCTGCGCACGCTGGCCGGACCGCAATAGCTGCGGCTTGCTTCAGCGGGCCGCACTTGGGCGAGCCGGGCCGGATGATTTCTTGGCAGGGCTCGCCACCGCCAGTGTGACGTTGGGCGCGCGCTCGCCCTGCAACGTGACCGCAAACGTCATCAGCTCATCGCGCCGGAATGCGTGGATCGCCACCTCGGCCCCCACCTTGTAACGCGCCAGCAGCGTGTCCAAATTCGATGGATGGCCCGTCACACGCAGACCATCGAGCGCCACCAGCACATCGCCGGCCGACAGCCCCGCCATGTGCGCCGCGCCGCCCTCATGCACCTGGCCGAGCTTGCAGTCGGCGCCCTCGCGCGCGGGATGCACGTCCAAGCTCGGTGTGGCGCTCTTGCGTTCATCGCTCAGCTTGACGCCGAACGGCGCCAGCAATTTGGCCAGCGGCAGATCCTCGGTGCCGCGCACGTAACGGTCGAACCACGATTTCAGTTTCAGGCCGCTCACTTCATCGAACAAGGCTTCAACCTCGACCTCGGTCACGCCACGTCCGGCGCTCGGATAAAAATCCTTGCCGAAACGCTGCCACAAGGCCAGCATCACGTCGTCCAGCGACTTCTTGCCCCCCGTCTTGGCGCGGATCGTCAGGTCGAACGCGAGCGCGATCAGGGAACCCTTGGTGTAATAGCTGGTGATCGCGTTCGGCGCGTTTTCGTCCTGGCGATAGTATTTGCCCCATGCGTCGAAGCTCGAATCGGCCACGCTTTGCTTGTTGCGCCCGCTGCCGCGCAGCGCGCTGTTGATCGTCTTGCCCAGCAGCTTCAGGTAGGCCGGCTCGCCGATGATGCCGCTGCGCACCAGCATCAGATCGTCGTAATAGCTGGTGAAGCCTTCGAACAGCCACAGCAGCGAGGTGTAGGTTTCGCCCTGCAGGTCATACGGCGCGAAGCTTGCAGGCTTGATGCGTTTGACGTTCCAGGTGTGGAAATACTCATGGCTGCAAAGGCCGAGAAACTTCAGGTAGCCGTCGTTGATCTCTTTGCTCTTGGGCGCCGCGGTGCTGGGCAGGTCGGCGCGCGCGCAAATGAGCGCGGTCGAGGCGCGGTGCTCCAGCCCACCGTAACCATCGCCCACCGCCAAGGTCAAAAACACATAGCGCTCCATCGGCGCACGCCTGGTTTTCGGTTCGAAAAACGCGATCTGGGTTTCGCAGATCGATTTCAGATCGGCCGACAGGCGTGCCATGTCCAGGTTCGGCACGCGCCCGCTGATGACGATATCGTGCGCCACGCCATGCGCCTTGAACGTGGCCAGCGCGAACTCGCCCAGCTCCACCGGGTGGTCGATCAATTCATCGTAGTTTGATGCGATATAGGTGCCGAACCCATAGCGCTTGGCAGCCAGTTCAGGCAGCGCGGTGGCCACCCGCCATTGTTTGCATGCGGCATCGGCTGGACGCTGGATGTCGACCCGATGCGGCACGTTTTCCTGGCCCAATACGCGCAAAAATACGCTGGTGCCGTTGAAGAAGGCGTGGGTTTGATCCAGATGCGCGGTTCGCACCGACAAATCCCATGCGTAGATATCGTACTCGATACGCAGAGCTGAAGTGCAAGCCGCGGCCTGCCAGGAATGCTTGTCGAGCTTGGTCAGCGCGACGCTTTTGCCGTTCGATTCGGCACGGATCTGGACGATATTGCGCGAGAATTCGCGGATCATGTAGCTGCCCGGAATCCAGGCTGGCAGCGCGACAATTTGTCCGGTCGCGGCAGGCGCCTCGATGGTCAACGTGACCTGGAACAGATGCCCGGCCAGGTCTTTGGCAACGATGGCATAATCTATCCCGGCTTGCATGGCTGGCGGTTTCTTCATCTCGGCTCTCACAATGCGTCAGAAAGATGCACAGTGTAAACGGATTTAACGGAAACGCGCCAAGTGCACCGTGCAGCTGCACGGTGCACCGATTGGCTCAATCACTTCTGGGCTGAAAGTTTTGCTTCCAAGGTCTTCAAGTCGATCGCGCCCGGGATTCGGCTACCATCGGCAAAAAAGATCGCCGGCGTGCCGGTAATGCGCAGCTTGCGTCCCAACGCCGAGATTTTGTCGTTCGGCGTATTGCAGTTCGCCGGCGCCGTCGACGCCGCCTTGCCCTCGATCATCCACTCGTCCCACGCCTTGTTACGGTCGGCCGAGCACCAGATGTTCTTCGACTTGACCGCGGAATCCTCGGACAGGATGTTGTACATGAAAGTGTAGACGGTCACGTTGTTGACTTCCTTCAACGTGCTCTGGCGGAAGCGCTTGCAATAGCCGCAGTTCGGATCCTCGAAGATGGCAATCACGCGCTTGCCGTCGCCTTTGACCAATTTGAC
>JANPCW010000064.1:0-7333 GCA_031431155.1 Janthinobacterium sp.
GCTGCACCGGCCATTCCCGCCCATTCAATAGCACTTCGAGCGGAACTTCGCAGGCCGTCATTGTCAAAATAAGCATATTGGCCAAGCACGGTATAATCTTCGGTTCTGTCAAAAATTAGCGTTTCAAGTCTGAATCGACGTCTTGGCGGCTTCATGCTGTCTCGGGCTTGGCGCATTCACTATCCACTCAAAGGGGGTTGGGATGTCCGATCTGGCTACCCACGACCAGCTCGCGCAATCGAACGCGCAACTTCCGGTCCACGTCTATTTCGACGAAGCGCTGCTGCTGCGCGAAACACAGCAATTGTTCCGGCACGGCCCGCGTTACATCGGGCACGAGCTGATGGTGCCGAACGTCGGCGATTTTGCGACCCTCGCGTCCGAACACGAAGGGCGCATGCTGGTACGCAATGCGAACGGGGTCGAAGTGCTGTCCAACGTCTGCCGTCACCGTCAGGCGCTCATGTTCAACGGACGCGGCAATGCCAACCATATCGTCTGTCCGCTGCACCGCTGGACGTACGATCTGAAGGGCGAGTTGATCGGCGCGCCGCATTTCCCGGAAACGCCGTGCCTGAACCTGTCGAAGACCCCGCTGCAAAACTGGCACGGCTTGCTGTTCGAGCAAAACGGCTACAACGTGATGCAGAAACTGGCGCAATTGTCGGTAGCAAAGGATCTTGATTTCTCGGGCTACATGTTCGACCACGTCGAAGTCCAGAGCTGCAACTACAACTGGAAGACCTTCATCGAGGTCTATCTGGAAGACTATCATGTCGAGCCGTTCCACCCGGGTCTGGGCGGCTTTGTCAGTTGCGACGACCTGCGCTGGGAATTCGGCCAGGATTACAGCGTGCAGACGGTCGGCATCAAGAGCGGCCTGCTGAAAGCGGGCTCGCCGGTGTACCAGCGCTGGCAGGAACAGGTGCTCAAGTTCCGGGGCGGTACGCCGCCGCCATACGGCGCGATCTGGCTCACCTTGTACCCGAACATCATGGTCGAGTGGTATCCGCACGTGCTGATCGTCTCGACCCTGTGGCCGGACGGACCGCAAAAGACGCGCAACGTGGTCGAATTTTACTATCCGGAGGAAATCGTGCTGTTCGAGCGCGAGTTCATCGAGGCCGAGCGCGCCGCGTACATGGAAACCTGCGTCGAGGACGATGAAATCGCGTTGCGCATGGACGCAGGACGACGCATCCTGATGACGCGCGGCGTCAACGAAACCGGCCCCTATCAATCGCCGATGGAAGACGGAATGCAGCACTTCCACGAGTGGTACCGCAACAATATCGCGCTGTGACGCAGCATGCGTCGGGCACCGGCAAACAACTGATCCACTCCCTGTGGATGCTGTTTGCCGCGTTTGTTTTCGCCATCATGAGCATGTGCGTCAAGCTTGCCGCGAGCCTGTATTCGACTTCCGAAATCGTCATGTACCGTGGCGCGGTCGGCATGATCATCCTGTCGATCCTGGTACTGCACCAGGGCGGCAGCCTGAGAACCGCGATGCCGAAACAGCATCTCTGGCGCGGCGTGGTCGGCGTCACCGCGCTCTGGCTCTGGTTCTATTCGATTTCACTGCTACCCCTGGCCACAGCCAACACGCTCAACTACATGGCGCCGATCTGGATCGCCGCGATCCTGTTCGTGGGCGGCTGGTGGCACGCTAAAAAACACCTTGAATGGCCGCTGGTGGCGGCCATCGCAATGAGTTTTGTGGGCGTTACCCTGCTGCTGCAGCCGGTATTCCAGGCCAGACTATGGACCGGCGCGATCATGGGGCTGGTCTCGGGCGTACTGTCGGCACTGGCCTACCTGCAAGTGCGTCGCCTGGGCCAGCTGGGCGAGCCTGAATACCGCGTGGTGTTCTATTTTTCGCTGGTCACCCTGGTAGCCGGGCTGCTCGGCACAAGCGCGGGCGGAACGTTCTCGGCAGGCACGGCGTGGCACGCCCATACGCCGTACGGGATCGCCCTGCTGCTCGCGATCGGCCTGTCCGCCGCAGTCGCGCAGATGGCAATGACGCGCGCCTATCGCCTCGGCAAGACCCTGGTGGTGGCCAACCTGCAGTACACCGGCATCGTGTTCTCCAGCATGTGGGGCATGCTCGTTTGGGGCGACAGCTTCGACTGGCATGGCTGGCTGGGCATGGGAGTGATACTCTTTTCAGGGATCGCCGCAACGTTCTACAATAACCGCAACGTTGGCCCATCGGCCACCAGAACCGACCCCATCGCAAGCGAAACGTGAGGATCCAAGCAATGTACACGACCCTGATTTCAGCCGCCGAACTGGCGCAGCACCTGATGGACCCGAACTGGGTCATCATCGACTGCCGCCACGACCTGATGAACCCGGATGCGGGGCGCGATGACTACGCGCTCGGGCACATCCAGAACGCCAGCTTCGCCCACCTTGACCGCGACCTGTCGGGAGTCAAGACCGGGCCGGACGGACAGTTCCGCGGGCGCCACCCATTGCCGCAGCGCGCCGCGCTGATCGAGACGCTGCGTGGCTGGGGCATTAACGATACAAGCCAAGTTGTCGCCTATGACGCCCATGGCGGCATGTTTGCCGCGCGGCTGTGGTGGTTGTTGCGCTGGGTGGGGCATAGCGGCGTTGCAGTGCTCGATGGCGGATTGACTGCATGGCAGGCAGAGGGCCTACCGCTGGCGACGGATTGCGCACCCCAACGGGCCGGCGACATCACCGAGCAGACTGCACTGGTCGAAACGGTGTCCGCTGCCGACATTATGGCCAACCTGAATAGTCAGGCGCGCACCGTGCTCGACGCGCGCGCGCCCGAGCGCTACCGCGGCGAAAACGAGACGCTCGATCCGGTGGGCGGCCATATTCCGGGCGCGAAGAACCGCTTCTTCAAGGACAATTTGCAGGCCGACGGGCGCTTTAAGAGCGCCGCTCAATTGCAGCAGGAGTTTGCGCCGCTGCTGGGCCGCGCATCAGGCGCGATCATACAGTGCGGCTCGGGGGTAACGGCTTGCCATCAATTGCTGGCTCTGGAAGTGGCGGGCTTACCCGGCGCGGCGCTTTACCCTGGCTCATGGAGTGAGTGGTGTGCAGATCCTTCGCGGCCGGTTGCCACCGGGGCCTAGGGCTCGCAAGGCAATAACTTGTTTTTGGCAATCGTAACTGGGACGCGCCGCAGTGCGGCGTTTCGTTTGTTTGGAACGTAGGGCGGAAAAGCGATGCTTATGGTCCAAACAAAACACTATGCTAGTGGGCGTGGTTGCGCCCGGTCAGAAACAAGACGATGACCACCCCTAGCGCAATCAACAGCACCTGCGGGATTGTTTCACGCAAGGTCGAGCGGCGCTGCATCTGCGGCATCAGGTCGCTCACCGCGATGTAGATGAAGCCGGACGATGCAAACACCAGCACGTAAGGAATCAGATGGCTGGCCTTGTCGAGCGTGAAATAGCCGAGCAAGCCACCCGCCACCGCCAGCAGGCTGCACAGCAAATTGAAGATAAACGCGCGGGTACGGGTAAAGCCGGCGTTGAGCAGGATGATGAAGTCGCCGATTTCCTGCGGAATTTCATGCGCGATGATGGCCAGGCCCGTGACCAGCCCTAGCTTGGGATCGGCCAGGAAGGCTGCTGCAATCAGGATCCCGTCGGTAAAATTGTGCATGCCGTCGCCGATCAGGATCATCCACCCGGCCTTGCCCGCTTCGTGCGCGTCATGGCCGTGCGCATGATGATGACCGTCGCCTTCGTGATGGTGCGAATGGCGCAAAATCGCGAATTTTTCCAGCATGAAGAACGCGAGCAGGCCGGCCAGCAGGGTCGCGAACAGGTTGCGCGGATCGGCGTTGGACTCGAACGCTTCAGGCAAGGCATGCAGCAGCGAGGTCGACAACATGATGCCGACCGACAGGCTGACCATGCGCTCGACCACCTTGGCCAACAGCGTGAACGAAAAAATCGCCGCCGCGGTGATGCTGACCACGCCGGCGATCGTCGTCGCAAGCAAAATTGAAATAAGCGTTGAATTGATGTTGAAACCTCTTTTTACTGGGGCCTTGCTGTTAAATTCGATGTCGCTGTGTCGCTGTTGAACGCTATCCGGACGTTTTAGCGCCCGGAGATGCCGTGATTATAATAAGCCACAACCCGTAGGGCGGATGAGCGCAGCGTTATCGGCCGAACAAGCGTTGGCGGAAGGCGCAAGCGGGGGCCCCAAGCCTTTTCCGCCCTACATGCTAACAACCATGCGATTAATGCGCCTGGTCCCAATTCTTGCCGATGCCGACTTCGGCCGTCAGCGGCACCTTCAACTGCGCCACGCTGGCCATCAACTCGGGTAGCCTGCGCTTGACCAGTTCGAGCTCCGCTTCCGGCACTTCCAGCACCAGCTCATCGTGCACCTGCATGATCATTCTAGTGCCGAGCCGATCGGCCTCGAGCCAGTCCTGCACCGCGATCATGGCCAGCTTGATCAGGTCGGCGGCTGTGCCCTGCATCGGCGCATTGATCGCGGCCCGCTCGGCGCCCTGGCGGCGCGGGCCGTTCGGCGAATTGATCTCGGGCAGCCAGAGGCGGCGCCCGAACACGGTCTCGACATAGCCGCGCGCCTTGGCCTGCAGCCGGGTGTTATCCATGTATTGCTTGACCCCGGAAAAACGCGCGAAGTACTTGTCGATGTACATTTGCGCGGCAGCGCGCTCGACGCCCAGGTTGCCGGCCAGCCCGAACGCGCTCATCCCGTAGATCAGGCCGAAGTTAATCACCTTGGCATAGCGTCTTTGCTCGCTGACCACATCGGCCGGCGCCACCCCGAACACCCCAGCCGCGGTCGCGCGGTGGATGTCCTCGCCTTCGGCAAACGCGCGCAGCATCGCTTCGTCGCCCGAAATATGGGCCATGATGCGCAGCTCGATTTGCGAATAGTCGGCCGACACGATCACGTTGCCGGGCGCCGCGACGAACGCCTCGCGGATGCGCCGGCCTTCCTTGGTGCGGATCGGGATGTTTTGCAGGTTCGGCTCGATCGAGGACAGCCGGCCCGTCACCGCGACCGCCTGCGCGTAATTGGTATGCACGCGCCCGGTATTGGGGTTGACCATCTTGGGCAACTTGTCGGTATAGGTTGACTTGAGTTTGGACAGGCTGCGGAACTCAAGCAGCACTTTCGGCAGCGGGAAATCCTCGGCCAGCTTTTGCAGCACTTCCTCGTCGGTCGAGGGGGCGCCCGTCGGGGTCTTTTTCACCACCGGCAGTTTGAGTTTTTCAAAGAAGATTTCACCCAGCTGCTTGGGTGAATTGAGGTTGAACGGCTGGCCGGCCAACCCATAAGCCTGCTGTTCGAGCTCGACGATCCGCTTGCCCAGCTCATTTGACTGGGCGTCCAGCAGAGCGGCATCGATCAAAACGCCGTTGCGCTCGATCTTTTGCAGCACGACGGCGGTCGGCATTTCGATCGCACGATAAATATGGGTCAGGTGCGCATCGCCCTCCACGTGGCGCCACATGGCTTGATGCAGGCGCAAGGTGATGTCCGCAGCTTCGGCCGCATAGTCGGTGGCGCGGCCAAGCTCAACCTGGTCGAAACAGATCTGGCCCACGCCCTTGCCGCACACCTCGTTCAATGGGATCGTCTTGTGGTTCAGGTGGCGCATGGCCAGGCTGTCCACGTCGTGCGACTTGTGCGATTCGAACACATAGGACTGCAGCAAGGTGTCGTGCAGGATGCCGCGCAACGTGATGCCGTGATTGGCGAACACGTGGCTGTCGTATTTCAGGTTCTGGCCCACCTTGGGCTTGCTAGGGTCTTCCAGCCATGGCTTGAGCTGTTCCAGCACGTAGTCGCGCGCCAGCTGCTGCGGCGCGCCGGGATAGCGGTGCGCCATCGGAATGTAGGCCGCCTTGCCCGCCTCGCATGCCAGCGAAATGCCGACCAATTGCGCCAGCATCGGTTCGGTCGAGGTGGTCTCGGTGACCAGCGCTGTCAGTGGCGCGGCGTCGATCCGGGCCAGCCACCGGGCCAAGGCCTCCTCGGTCAGCACGGTTTCATATTCGTGCGCCACCGCATCAGGCGCGGCCCCGAACAGGTCGCCCTCCGGTGAATTTTTCACCGGTGTCGTGGGAGCACCGGTTCGAGCGCTCAGCTCGCGCAGCAAGGACTTGAAACCGTAGCGCGTGAAAAACGCCACTAGGGTGTCGCGGTCTTCCGGTTGCCCTACCAGCGACTCGGCAATCGAGCTGATATGGGGCGTGAGGTCGCAATCGGTCTTGACCGTGATCAGCGCGCGCGCCTGTGGCAGCCAGTCGAGCGCCTGGCGCAGATTCTCGCCCACCGCGCCACCGATGCTGGCCGCGTTCTCGATCACCCCCTCCAGGCTGTCGTATTGGGTCAGCCACTTGACGGCCGTCTTCGGCCCGCACTTGGACACGCCCGGCACGTTGTCGACCGTGTCCCCGATCAGCGACAGGTAATCGATGATGCGCTCGGGCCGCACCCCGAACTTGGCCAGCACGCCCGCTTCGTCGAGCGTCTCGTTGCTCATCGTGTTGATCAGCGTGACCTGTGGATTGACCAGTTGCGCCAGGTCCTTGTCGCCGGTCGAGACCACGGTGTGCATACCGGCGGCGGCGGCTTGCACCGCTAGTGTGCCGATCACGTCATCGGCCTCCACCCCTTCCACCATCAGGATCGGCCAGCCCATGGCGCGCACCGCCTCATGGATCGGCTCGATCTGGCGCGCCAGGTCTTCCGGCATGGACGCGCGCTGGGCCTTGTACTGCGGGTACAAATCGTCGCGAAACGTCTTGCCCTTGGCGTCGAACACGCAAGCGATATAGGCCGCCGGATAATCGATCCGCAAGCGGCGCAACATATTGACCATGCCGTGCATGGCCCCGGTCGGGCTACCATCCGGCCCGCGCAGGTCGGGGAGCGCGTGGAATGCGCGGTAAAGGTAACTGGAACCATCAACTAACAGCAGAGTATTTTGCATAAGGCCACACAAAGGGGTTGTGCCGCGCGGGCGGGCATGGGGGCAGCGGGCGCTGGCGCCTCGGGTTCCCGGGTATCTATCATTATCGCAGAAGTCGCACAGGCGAACCGACCGCATGCGCCGGTCCGATCTGCCTCCAGATGCCCAAATTTTAGGCAATTCGAGACGATTTGATGCATTTGCACTGACTAGGGTGGCTGTTTGTTACAATGAACACATACTCAGCGAGTCAACGCGTTCACACCTAGACAGGTCACCATCATGAAGCGCACATCCACCTTCTGGCAATTTAGCGCCCTATGCCTGCTGGCATATGCGAGCTCGGCCGGCGCGCAGCAGCCGTCCATCGCCGCC
>JANPCW010000065.1:0-2325 GCA_031431155.1 Janthinobacterium sp.
ATCTCGACGCCGTCGCTCGAGAGCTTCTTCAAGTCCACGCCTTCCGCCGCCAGCCGTTCGAGCTGGGACACGGGAATGCCGTGCATGCGCTCCATCACGATCACGCTGCTGGAACAGTAATCCCAGTACATTTCCGGCACCAGCAGCAGGTTCGAGTCGGCGAAATTGCGCCGCAACTGGCTCGCGTTGGCCGCCTCGCGCATCAAGTCGAGCTCGTCGTGCAGATATTTATCGAATTCGGCCACTACTTCCTTGGGCTTCAAGCGCTTGCTCTCGGTCCAGATCTTGCCGATCCAATCGGCCGCGATATGCATCAGCGCCACGTCTTCGTCGATCGCTTTCGCCATGCCGGGACGCAGTACCTTGACTGCTACGTCCTTGCCGTCTTTCAGCGTGGCAAAGTGTACTTGGGCAATCGAGGCCGACGCCACCGGTATCCGCTCGAAGTTGGCGAACAATTGGTCCGGATGCGCCCCCAGCGATTTCTTGATCTGCGCTATGGCCAGCTCGGAACTAAAGGGTGGGACCCGGTCCTGCAGGCGCGACAGTTCGTCGGCGATATCGGCCGGCATCAGGTCGCGCCGGGTCGACAACACCTGGCCGAACTTGACGAAAATCGGCCCCAGCTCTTCCAGCGCCATGCGCAGGCGCTCGCCGCGCGGCGCAGAAATGTCGCGCCAAAATATGACCGTATCGATCAACTTGGCGGTGCGTGGAACCCTCAACCCGGAAATGGCGATTTCATCGAGTCCGTACCGAATCGCCACTCGAATAATTTTGAGCAGCCGCAAAAATTTCAATATCATCAAATGTCCAGTGTTTGTTGCCCGCCCGAATGGGCCGGTGCTGCGGCCGCGACGGCCGCTACGGTTGCGTTTTGCAGCCGGAGTTCCAACCGTGCGATCCGTTTGCCCATGCGTTCAACGTCGTCGCGCGCACGGCTGACATCACCGGAGAATTCGGCGAGCGCGACCGGGCGCACCAGCACCGGTTCTTCCTCAAGGAAGAACTCGGCCACGTTTTCCGCCAGCTTTTGCTGGGTTGCCTTGACAGTCTCGAACGCGGACCTGGCGCCGGAGACGATGCGCATCGCAGCGATTTGACCGGTCCACCCTTCCAGATCGTGTTCGGCTTCCCAGCGCAGCGACTTGCTCAACTGCGAAATCGTGTTGGCAAACTCGGCGTCGCCCTCGATTTTCACGTACGAGAATGCGCGCTCGCGGTTTTGCGCAATCAGCGGCAGGTCGGACAATTTGATCCGGATCGTCACGTTGGCGGTCCCTGCGTTTTCGCCGCGCAGGAGCAAACCGTCGCGCGTGACGCGCATGCGGATCTGGAGCGCGCCGATATCGAAGCAGGCCAGCTTGCCCGCATGCAGCGCCAACTGTTGCCGGGCCCACGGTTCCTGCGCCAGCAAGTGATTGATCGAAGCGATCACAGGCAGCATCAGCGCGCTGGCCGGCGATGTTTGTGCATTGAGCAAATTGGATAAGATAGGTGGAAGCATTCTGTCTAGTTTAAAAAACGAACCGCCCGGGCACTGCGTGGGCGGTTGAGGTGACCGGCTTGCCGGGCAAGCACTTTCTTGCCTTAGGAAATCTGCCCAGTTCCCCGTGATCCGATCAGAGGTTTCTGCATGTGCATTCCTAGAGCTTGATGCCGGTGTGGAGCGCAGCCACGCCGGCCGTCAGATTGAAATATTCGACCCGTTCCAGCCCTGCCGCTTGCATCATCGTTTTCAGTGTTTCCTGATCCGGATGCATGCGGATCGACTCGGCCAGGTAGCGGTAGCTGTCCGCGTCGCCCGCGATTTTCTGGCCCAGCCAAGGCAACACCGAGAACGAGTAGAGGTCGTACGGTTTTTGCAGCGCCGGCATGACCTTGGAAAATTCGAGCACCAGCAATTTACCGCCCGGTTTCAAGACCCGTTGCATTTCCGCCAGGGCCGCGTCCTTGTGCGTCATGTTGCGCAGCCCGAAAGCGACGCTGACGCGGTCGAAATAATTGTCAGGGAACGGCAACTTTTCCGCATCGCACAGCATGATCGGTAACAGCAAGCCCAGGTTCAAGAGGCGATCGCGTCCCACGCGCAACATCGACTCGTTGATATCGGTCAGCCAGACCTGGCCTGATGGCCCCGCCTGCTTGGCGAACACCTTGGCCAAGTCGCCGGTGCCGCCAGCGATGTCGAGCACCCGAAAGCCTGGACGCACGGCCGCGTTGGCAATCGTAAAAGTCTTCCACAAACGGTGCAGCCCGCCCGACATCAGGTCGTTCATCACATCGTACTTGGATGCGACGGAATGAAATACCTCGGCAACTTTG
>JANPCW010000066.1:0-8335 GCA_031431155.1 Janthinobacterium sp.
CAGCACCCCGCGCGGCACCGCCGCGATGCAATAGAGCCCGATGAATCACATCCGCAACTTTTCCATCATTGCCCACATCGACCACGGCAAGAGCACGCTGGCCGACCGCATCATTCAGCGCTGCGGTGGTTTGTCAGACCGCGAGATGGAAGCGCAAGTGCTCGACTCGATGGACATCGAGCGTGAACGTGGCATCACCATCAAGGCCCAGACCGCCGCGCTGAACTACACGGCGCGTGACGGCAAGGTCTACAACCTCAACCTCATCGACACGCCGGGGCATGTCGACTTCTCTTACGAAGTCAGCCGTTCGCTGTCGGCCTGCGAAGGCGCGCTGTTAGTAGTCGATGCCTCTCAGGGGGTCGAGGCGCAAACGGTGGCGAACTGCTATACGGCGCTCGAACTGGGCGTGGAAGTGGTGCCGGTGCTCAACAAGATCGACTTGCCGAACGCCGACCCGCCGAACGCGATCGCGGAAATCGAGGACGTGATCGGGATCGATGCGAGCGACGCGGTGCAGTGTTCGGCCAAGACCGGCCTGGGCGTGCTCGACGTGCTTGAATCGCTGATCGCCAAGGTGCCGCCGCCCAAAGGCGACCGCGACGCGCCGCTGCAGGCGCTGATCGTCGATTCCTGGTTCGACAACTACGTCGGCGTGGTGATGCTGGTGCGCGTAATGAACGGCACTTTGCGCCCGAAAGAAAAAATTCTGCTGATGGCCAGCGGCTCGGTCAACCTGGTCGAGAGCGTGGGCGTATTCACGCCCAAGTCGGTATCGCTGCCGGCGCTGTCGGCTGGGCAGGTGGGCTTTATTATCGCCGGTATCAAGGAGCTCAAGGCGGCCAAGGTGGGCGACACCGTAACCCTGGCCAGTCGGCCGGCCGCGGCGCCGCTGCCTGGCTTTAAGGAAGTGCAGCCGCAAGTGTTCGCCGGTCTGTTCCCGGTCGAGTCGAACCAGTACGATGCGCTGCGCGATTCGCTGGAAAAGCTGAAATTGAACGACGCCGCCTTGCAGTACGAGCCGGAAGTGTCGCAGGCGCTCGGCTTCGGCTTTCGCTGCGGTTTTCTCGGTTTGCTGCACATGGAAATCGTGCAGGAACGGCTCGAGCGCGAATTCGACATGGACTTGATCACGACCGCGCCCACCGTGGTGTACGAGGTCGTGTTGCGTGATGGCAGCATGATCCGGGTGGACAACCCGTCCAAGATGCCCGATCCGTCCAAGATCGAGGAAGTGCGCGAACCGATAGTCACGGTCAATCTGTACATGCCGCAGGAATACGTGGGCTCGGTCATCACGCTGTGCATCGGCAAGCGCGGGATCCAGATGGACATGAGTTACCACGGGCGCCAGGTCAAGCTGGTCTACGAAATGCCGATGGCCGAGATCGTGCTCGACTTCTTCGACAAGCTCAAGTCGACGTCGCGCGGCTATGCCTCGATGGACTACGAGTTCAAGGAATACCGCGCCGCCGACGTGGTCAAAGTCGATATGCTGATCAACAGCGAGCGGGTCGATGCGCTGGCCATCATCGTGCACCGCTCCAACAGCCAGTACCGCGGGCGCGCGGTGGCAGCCAAGATGCGCGAACTGATCCCGCGCCAGATGTTCGACGTGGCGATCCAGGCCACCATCGGCGCCAACATCATCTCGCGCGAAAACGTGAAGGCCTTGCGCAAGAATGTGCTGGCCAAATGTTATGGCGGCGATATCAGCCGCAAGAAGAAATTGCTGGAGAAACAAAAAGCCGGTAAGAAACGCGTGAAGCAAGTGGGTTCGGTCGAGATCCCGCAAGAAGCATTCCTGGCAATTTTACAAGTGGACGAGAAATGAACCTGCAAGTTATTTTAGGCAATTTTGCATTAATCCTGTTCATGCTGATGGTGATCACGGGCGTGATCTGGAGTGCCGACGTGTTCTACCTGGCCAGGAAGCGGCGCGCCGCCGCCGATGCGGCCCTGGCCAGTTACGACGCGCGCAATGCAAGATTGGCCGCCGAAGGCATCAAGGCCGACCAGGACACCCGGGGCGCGATCGCTGCCGGCATCTTGCGCCAGCCGACCTGGATCGAGTACTCAGGCAGTTTTTTTCCTGTCATCGCGTTGGTGTTTTTCCTGCGCTCCTTCCTGTACGAGCCGTTCAAGATTCCCTCGTCGTCGATGGTGCCGACCTTGCTGATCGGCGACCTGATCCTGGTGAATAAATTTACTTATGGCATTCGGTTGCCGGTCTTGAACAAGAAAATCATCGACGTCGGTGACCCGAAGCGGGGCGACGTGATGGTATTTAAGTACCCGAAGGACATGTCGCAGGACTATATCAAGCGGGTCGTCGGCTTGCCCGGTGATAAAATCACTTATGAAAACAAGCGCTTGACCGTCAATGGCAAGCGCATCGCGTATGCGGCCATGGACGACTATCTGGACGATGAGAAATTGCGCTTGTTGAAGCAGTACAATGAGAATTTGTCAGGCGTACAGCATAAAATCGCCAATGATGAGGACGCGCGTACCGTGAACCTGGGCGCGGTCGAGGATTTTCCGCATCGCGACGCCTGCGTCTATAATTACGATGGGTTTTCCTGTGTGGTTCCTGCAGGTAATTACTTCATGATGGGCGATAACCGCGATAACAGCCAGGATAGCCGCTACTGGGGGTTCGTTCCCAACAAGAATATCGTCGGCAAGGCCTTCTTCGTCTGGATGAACCTGGGTAATTTAAAACGCATCGGCAGCATTCAATAAGCCTTGAAGGGAAACATCCATGCACGGACCGCAACAGATTTTCAAACAGCGCGGCGTTTCGCTGACCGGCCTGATCTTTGTATTGGCTGTGCTGGGTTTCCTTGCCTTGCTGGGCGCGAAAATCGTGCCGACATTTACCGAATTTAGCGCCATCAAGGGTGCCATCGCGCAGGCCAAGAAGGTTGGCGGCGGCGTGCGCGAGATGCAAAATTCCTTCAACAAGAATGCCGATGTCAGCTACATCAGCACGCTCACCGGCAAGGATTTGATTTTCGATAAAGAAGGCGGCGAAACCGAGATCAGCTTCGCCTACGAGAAGAAAATCGGCCTGTTCGGACCGGTGAGCCTGGTCATCGACTATGCCGGTAGCACTGCCAAAGGCGGCAAGGCGCCGGCCCCGGCACCGTAATCAAGCTTAAACTACAGGCTTAAACTCTACAGGCTTAAACTACAGGCTCAGACCACAGGCTATCCAGAATCGATGATGAATCTTCAGTTATTGCAAACGCGCTTAGGTTATACGTTCCAGGATGCTGGCCTGCTGCAGCAAGCCTTGACGCACCGCAGCCACAGCAGTGTGCATAACGAACGACTCGAGTTCCTGGGCGACTCGATCCTGAACTGCGTGGTCGCCGCCATTCTGTATGAACGTTTTAGTGCGATCGACGAGGGCGACCTGTCGCGCCTGCGCGCCAACCTGGTCAAGCAACAGTCTCTGTACGAAATCGCCCAGCGCCTGGAACTGTCACAGTTCTTGCGGCTAGGGGAGGGCGAGTTGAAGTCCGGTGGCTTCCGCCGTCCTTCGATCCTAGCCGACACGCTTGAGGCGCTGCTGGGGGCAATTTTCCTGGACACGGGATTCAATGCCGCGCGCGACGTGATCCGCGCCTTCTATATTCCGATCCTCGACTCGGTCGATCCGCAAACCCTGGGCAAGGATGCCAAGACCTTGCTTCAGGAATTTTTGCAAAGTAAGAAAATCTCGCTGCCCCTGTACAATGTGGTGGCTACCCATGGCGCGGCCCATAGTCAGGAATTCGAAATCGAATGCCTGGTACCCAAGCTGGGCATCCAGGTCTACGGGCGTGGCGGCAGCCGGCGAGCAGGCGAGCAGGCGGCCGCCAAGCTGGCGCTGGCGGCGGCCGAACAGGCGCTGTTGAAAACGCCGGCGTCCGGGCGGTCCAGCCGGCCGCGGGCGGCCCAGTTAAAGCTGGCCGGCATCGCCACCATCCAGAGCGACGCCAGCGCCGCCGTTGCGCCGGCGCCAGCAACCGACGCAGAACCAGATACCACCAAGAAACACCTCAACCCAGAATCGACCTCAGCATGACAGTCCCGACCCCGCCAGCCACCGCACCAGCCACCAGCTATCCCGCCAACTTCCGCTGCGGCTATATCGCCATCGTCGGCCGCCCGAACGTGGGGAAATCGACCTTGATGAACGTGCTGATCGGCGCCAAGGTCAGCATCACGTCGCGCAAGGCGCAGACCACGCGTCACCGTATTACCGGAATCCAGACCGATGCCGAGGCGCAGTTCATTTACGTCGACACCCCGGGCTTTCAGACCCGCCATTCGAACGCGCTCAACAAGACCCTGAACAAAACCGTCACCAACACGCTCGTGTCATCGGACGTGATCTTGTACCTGATCGAAGCGGGCACCTTCGGCCCGGCCGACCAGCAAGTGATCGACCTGTTGCCGCAAGACGTGCCGTGCATCCTGGTCATCAACAAGTCGGACCGGGTCAAGGACAAGGCCGTGTTGCTGCCGTTCGCCCAAAGCATCGCCGCCAAGCACAATTTTGCGGCCGTGGTGCCGGTCTCGGCCAAGCTGCATTTTCAGCTCGATAACCTGCTGGGCGAGGTCAAGCGCCTGCTGCCCGAGAACCAGCCGATTTTCGGGCCGGACGACATCACCGACCGCAGCGAGAAGTTCCTGGCCGCCGAGATCGTGCGCGAGAAACTGTTCCGCTTCGTCGGCGACGAGCTGCCTTACACCAGTACCGTGCTGATCGAAAAATTCGAGCAGGAAGGCGACTTGCGGCGCGTGTTCGCCGCCATCCTGGTCGAGCGCGATACCCACAAGTCGATGATCATCGGGAACAAGGGTGCGCGCCTGAAAGAGATCTCGACCCAGGCCCGACTCGACATGGAAAAACTGTTCGGCGGCCCCGTGTACCTGGAAATCTGGGTCAAAGTCAAATCCGGCTGGGCCGACAACGAGGCAGGATTGCGCGCATACGGCTACGAGTAAGAGGCAGGCGGGGAACCCATGGGCAGCTCCACCTTGGACATGGACACCGAAGCGGCCCGCTCGCCGCAGGTGACGGCCGACGCCGCAGCGCCGGACAGGCGCGCCAGGCCAGCGCCGCGCGACAGCCGAATCAGCGCGCAACGCACTGCAGGTTACCGGATTGCGGGCCAACCGGCTTTCGTGCTGCACAGCTACCCCCACAAGGAAACCAGCCTGATCATCGACTTGTTCACGCGCGAGCATGGGCGCGTCGCGCTGGTCGCCAAGGGCGCCAAGCGCCCCCATTCCAAGCTGCGCGGCGTGCTGCAAACCTTCCAACCACTGTCGACCGGCTGGACCGGCAAATCCGAGCTGCGCATTTTGACCGACGCCGAATGGGTGGGCGGCATGCTGCCGCTTGAAAAGAATTCCTTGCTGTGCGGTTTTTACTTGAACGAACTGCTGCTCAAACTGCTGGCGCGCGACGATGCGCATCCGGTCCTGTTCGACCATTACGTAGCGGCCCTGAACCAGCTGGCCCATGACGAACCGGCGCCCATCGTGTTGCGCAAGTTCGAACTGGCCCTGCTCAAGGAGACGGGCGTGGCGGCCGACCTGACGCGCTGCGCCGGCACCCGCGAGCCGGTGCGGCCCGATGGCCGCTATGTGGTTGATCCCGAGCGCGGGCCGCGCGTGGCCGGCGCCACCGACAACTGGCCGCAAGTGGCCGGCAAGACCCTGCTCGACATGGAGCGGGCAGATTATTCCGATAGCACAACCTTGGCCCAGAGCAAGCAACTGATGCGCTTCCTGCTGGCCCATCACCTAGGTGGCGCGCCGCTCAATACGCGCCAGATTCTGATCGACTTGCTGCAGTTATAGACCCCTACCCACCATGAGCTTTTTGCAACCATCCGGCCCGGTCATCGACCTCGGTGTCAATATCGATCACATCGCCACCTTGCGCAATGCGCGCGGCACCGTTTATCCCGATCCGCTGCGCGCCGCACTGCTGGCCGAGCAGGCCGGGGCCGATGCGATCACGCTGCATTTGCGCGAAGACCGGCGCCACATCAGGGATGCCGACGTGCGTGCGATTCGTCCGCAACTAATGACGCGCATGAATTTGGAGGCGGCCGTCACGCAGGAAATGATTGATTTTGCCTGCCATATCCGGCCCCAGGATGTCTGCCTGGTGCCGGAGCGGCGCCACGAAGTGACCACCGAAGGCGGGCTCGATGTGGTGCGTTATTTCAAAGAAGTGCAGGCCGCGGTCAAGCAGCTGCAAGCCGAAGGCATCCGCGTGAGCCTGTTCATCGATGCCGATGCGGCCCAGATCGCAGCCGCCGGCGCCGTCGGCGCACCAGTCATCGAGCTGCATACGGGCCGCTACGCCGATGCATCCGAGGCCGGACAGGCGCGCGAACTGGAACGGATCAAGGCTGGCGTGCGCGCGGGCGTGGAGCTGGGCTTGAAGGTCAATGCGGGCCACGGCTTGCATTACACCAACGTGCAGGCGATCGCCGCCATCGGCGAGATCGCCGAACTCAATATCGGCCACGCCATCGTGGCGCACGCGCTGTTTGCCGGCTGGGAAAACGCGGTGCGCGACATGAAGGCCATCATGGTCGCGGCCCGGCTCGGCGTGGCCGCGCCGGCACGGCGTGATCAAACCATGTTCACACTGTGATTTACGGGATCGGCACCGACATCGTCCAGATTTCCCGCGTCGAAGCGGCGCTGGCGCGCAATGGCGAACGCTTCGCCGAGAAGATCCTGGGTCCGGACGAGCTGCTCAAATACCATGCCCGCAGCGCCAGGAATGCCGTGCGCGGGATGCGTTTTTTGGCCACGCGCTTTTCTGCCAAGGAAGCATTTTCCAAAGCCATCGGCCTCGGCATGCACATGCCGATGACTTGGCGCAGCGCGCAAATGCTCAATGCACCGAGCGGCAAACCGATGATCGTGTGCAGCGGCGCGCTTGAGCAATTCATGCGGCATCACAACTTGACGGCCCAAGTGACGATCAGCGACGAAGCCGACTATGCAGTCGCGTTCGTGATCGTCAGCGCGTCAAGCCCCCAACACGATAAGGTGACGGATCAATGAAACACATCGGCACAGCAAGCAAGTTCGGCCCCATCATGCTCGACGTCGTGGGCACCAGTTTGAACCCGGACGATCTGCGTCGGATCCGGCATCCACTGACCGGCGGCGTGATTCTTTTTGCCCGCAATTACAGCGACCGCGCGCAACTGACGGCGCTCACGACTGCCATTCATGCCGAGCGCCCAGGCATCCTGATCGCGGTCGATCACGAAGGCGGGAAGATCCAACGCTTCCAGACGGACGGCTTTACCAAGCTGCCGCCCATGCGCAGTCTGGGACAGTTGGCCGACCACGATGTGCAACTGGCCGCCAAGGCCGCCACGGCGGTCGGTTATGTGCTGGCCGCCGAGCTGCGCGCCTGCGGCGTCGATTTGGCGTTCACGCCGGTGCTCGACCTCGATTACGGCGTGTCGGAGGTGATCGGCGACCGCGCTTTTCATGCCGATGCCAAGCTGGTCACGCAACTGGCCAAGAGCCTGAACCACGGCCTTGCCCTGGCCGGCATGAGCAATTGCGGCAAGCACTTCCCCGGCCATGGTTTTGTGGAGGCCGATTCGCACCATGCCACCCCGATCGACCGGCGCAGCCTGGAACAAATTCTGGCCAGCGATGCAGCACCCTACGGCTGGCTCGGCATGAGCCTGGCCGCGGTGATGCCGGCGCACGTGGTCTACCCGCAGGTCGATCCATTGCCGGCCGGTTTCTCGCGCAAATGGCTGTCGCTGCTGCGCGATGAACTCGGTTTCGACGGCGTCATTTTCAGCGACGACCTGAGCATGGAAGGCGCCAGCCTGGCCGGTAGCGTGCTAGAGGGCGCCCACGCGGCGCTCGACGCAGGCTGCGACATGGTCCTGATCTGCAATAATCCGGCCATGGCGGACCAGTTGCTCGATGGCTTGACCATGCCGGCCGATACCGCTCTGTCGGCGGCGCGCTTGGCCGCGCTGCTGCCGCCGTGTGCCGGCTTGCCGTGGCAGGAACTGCAAAAAAGCGCACAATACAAGGCTGCCATTGCGCTGTTGCGCGACCTGAAACTGGTGTAAGGATGTCTGAAAATAGCGTTCCCAATGCGCGCGACGTGGTGTTGGAAACCGTCGCCAAACTGCCGAATCTGCCCGGCGTGTACCGTTACTTCGACGCCAGCGACGCCGTGCTGTACGTGGGGAAGGCGCGCGACCTGAAAAAGCGCGTGGCGAGCTACTTTCAAAAGAATCTGGCGAGCCCGCGCATCGCGCTGATGGTCGAG
>JANPCW010000067.1:0-5781 GCA_031431155.1 Janthinobacterium sp.
ATGCTGCCGCGAAAATCACCGTGGCGACGCGGTGCGCGAGGCACCAGGCTGCCATGCGCATGTAGGCGCGCATCAGCTTGCCGTCCTCGACATTGCCGCCCAGGGGCTTCAGCAGGTAGGCGGCCATCATCGGCGTGAGCATGCGCGCCACCAGCAGGGAGGCAAATACCGCGAGCGCCGCGGTCCAGCCGAACTGCTTGAAGAACTTGCCGGGGATGCCGGCCATGAACGCCGTGGGCAGGAATACCGAGATCAGCGCGAAGGTGGTCGCGATCACCGCGAGGCCGATCTCGTCGGCGGCTTCCATGGCGGCCTTGAACGGCGATTTGCCCATGCGCAGGTGGCGCTCGATGTTCTCGATCTCGACAATCGCATCATCGACCAGCACGCCGACCACCAGCGCCAGCGAGAGCAGCGTCACGGTGTTGAGCGTGTAGCCGAAATAGGACAGGCCGAGGAAGGCCGGGATCACCGACAGCGGCAGCGCGGCGGCGGCCACCAGGGTGGCGCGCCAGTCGCGCAGGAACCACCACACCACCAGCACTGCCAGCAGGGCGCCCTCGAACAGCAACTCGATCGAGCCGACGAAATTTTCCTCGACCGGGGCCGCATTGTCGATCGCTTGCCTGAGCACGAGGTTCGGGTGCGCAGCTTGCAGCTCGGCCACGGCCGCGCGTGCCGCCTTGGCCACCGCTACCTCGCTGGCGCCCTTGGTACGGAAAATCTCGAAGCCGACCACGGCCTTGCCATCCTGCTCGGCGATCGCGCGCGGCTCGGCCACCGTGTCGCTCACGCTGGCCACCTGGTCGAGCCGGATGTGGCGCCCGTCGGTGAGCGGAATTTCAAGCCTGGCCAGCTCGCTTGCCGTCTTGACGGTGGCGATCGTGCGCACCGATTGCTCGGCCCCGCTGACATCGCCGCGCCCGCCCGGCGCTTCCTGCTGCACCAGGCGCAACTGGCGTGAGACTTCGAGCGCGGCCACCTTCAGGGCCGCCATCTTGTCGGCGTCCAGTTCAACCCGCACCTCGCGGCTGACGCCGCCCATGCGCTTGACCGCGCCCACGCCAGGCACGCTGAGCAGGCGCTTGGCCACGGTATTGTCGACAAACCAGCTCAGTTCCTGGGCGTCCAGCGCAACGGCGCCGCTCTTGGATGCGGCCGCGGCGGCCGTGAACGTGAGCACCACGCGGCCCGCGGTCGAAGCCTTGGTCACGGACGGATCGCGCAATTCGCCGGGCAGGTCGGCGCGCACCCGCGCCACCGCGTCGCGTACGTCATTGACGGCTTCCGCGATCGGTTTTTCGAGGATGAATTCGACAGTGACGGTGACCGCGCCGTCGAGCACCTTGGTGTACACGTTCTTGACCCCTTGCAGGGTCGCGACCGAGTCCTCGATCTTGCGCGCCACTTCGGTTTCCAGCTGGGCCGGCGCGGCGCCCGGCAGCGACGCGCTGACGGTGACAATGGGCAGTTCGATATCGGGAAAGTCCTGCACCGCGTTGGAACGGTAAGCGAGCAAGCCGGCCAGCGTCAGTAAGGCGAACAGCATGATCGCCGGAATCGGGTTCTTGATTGAGAGGGCAGAGAAATTCACGCGTGCTCCTTACTTTGCGTTTGCCGGCGCAGCGACTTGTCTGGCGGGCGATTTTATGCCAGCGCCTGCGCCCGCTGTCGCCGAAGCCGCCGCCACGTTCCGGACCAGGTCCCCGTCGTTCAGGAAACCGGCGCCGGCCACGACCACCAGAGTGTCCGCCTTCAGGCCACCCAGCACTTCGATCCGGTCGGTCAGGCGGCGACCGGTTTGCACTTTGAGCTGGCTCACGCGCTGGTCCGGATTGAGGCGGAACACATAACTGAAACCGTCGCGCACCGCGACCGACTGCTGCGGCACCGTCATTGCATCCGAGGTGCCCAGCTCAAACTCGCCGCTCGCAAACATGCCGGCCTTGAATGGAGGATTGTTCGGCCCGGCCCCGGTCCCGACTGTTGCGCCAGGTAGGTCGACATACACCAGCCCGGAGCGGGTTTGGGCGTCGACCGTGGGCGCGATGGTGCGCACCGTGCCGTTCGCTTGGCTGCCGTTGGCTGCCTTGACCAGCACCTTGGTGCCCTGTTTCAGTTGGCTCATTTCCGCTGACGTCAGTTCGGCGCGCCATTCCAGGCGGCCCTGCCGGATCATGCGGAACATCTCGACACCAGCGCCGACTACCGTGCCCACAGTCGCGCTGCGCGCCGAAATGATGCCGCTGTCGGGCGCCACCAGGCGCGTATATTTCAGGCGCAGTTGCTGCGCCGCGAGCGTCGCCTTGGCCGCTGCGATGCGCGCATTGGCGGTTTGCTCGGCGGTCAGGTACTGGCTGATCTGTTGCGCGCTGATGGCGCCCGAGCTCTGCAGGCTGCGCGCACGCGCCGCGTTGGCCGCAGCCTCGGCCGCGTTGGCCCGCGCTTCCTGCAAGCTGGCGTTGGCGATCGCCACGTCGGCATCGATCGCGTCGGCTGCAAACACGGCCAGCACCTGGCCGGCGCGCACCGTGTCGCCCACGGCGGCCCGCACCTCGGTCAGGCGCAAGCCGTTCGACTCGCTGCCGATGCTCGCTTCCTGCCATGCCGCGACGTTGCCGTTGGCGCTCAATTTAATGGGCAGGCGGGCCGCTTGCGGCTGGCTCGTCGTCACCGTCAGGGCCGGTTTCGGCGCGCCCGCTTTTTTGTCGGCGGCCGCCTGCGATCCCGGCGCCAGCCACGCCACGCCGATTGCCGCCAGCGCCAGCGCGCCAATCACCAGGGCCGCAACAGGTTTTAATGTCAGTTTTTTCATCGAGCTCTTTCGTCGTTCATTCGGTGTGGGCGGTCCAGCCGCCGCCGGCGGCGCGGTACAGTGCAATCCAGGCAGCGCTGCGTTCGCGCTGCAAGGTGACGAGTGCGTTCTCGGCGGCGAGCCGGGTGCGGCGCGCATCTTCCAGTTCCAGCAGGCTGGCCAGCCCGTTGCGGTAGCGGCTATCGGCCGCGCCAAAGGCGGCGCGGTAGCCTTCGAACGCGACCCGCGCATCATCGGTGCGCGCAGCCGTGCTGTCCAGGTTGACCAGTGCTTCCTCCACTTCGCGCACTGCCTGGCGCGCGCTGGCGCGGTAGTTGACGACGGCTTGCCGGTAGCGCGCTTGCGCCGCTTCCAAGTCCGCGCGGCGCCGGCCGCCGTCGAACAGGGGCAGGGTCAGCGACACCGGCCCGATGCTCCAGGTATCGAGCCTGGTGTTGACGCCGCCGCTGCGGAAATTGGCAATGCCGACGGAGCCGGACAGCGACAGGCGCGGATAGCGCTGCGCCTGCGCGCCGCCGACCTCGAAGCTGGCGGCAGCCACTTCTTGCTCTGCGTTGAACAGGTCGGGCCGCTGGCTCAGGACCTGGGCCGGCAGTGCGGCAATGGCAAGCGCCGGCGCAGCGACGGCAGCGTTGGCGCCCAGTTTCTGGCGCAGCTCGGGCTCGGGCCATGCCGTCAAGGCGACCAGCGCCTTGCGATCGAGCGCGCACAGGGCGCGCTGCAAGGTAGCCCTGCTCTTGCCTTCGGCCGCGCTGGCACGCGCCAATGCAGCCGTGGCCGGTGCCTGGAATCCGGCGTCGGTGGCGAGCTGGGTCAGGCGCGCCGTGTCGGCGCGCGAATCGGCGTCCAGCTGCGCCACCGCCAACAGCTGCTCGCAGGCGCGCAGACTGTAATACTGGTTCGCCACTTCAGCCGCCACCGAGACCCGAGCCTCATGCCAGAGCGCTTGCGCGCCGGCCAGGCGGGCCTGCGCCGCATCGCGCCCGGCCCGGTTGGCGCCGAACAGGTCGAGTTCCCAGGAAGCCTGCAGCGCGGCCTGGGCCGCGGTGCCGAGCGGGATCGTCGATTGCTGGCTGGTGCGGGTTGCGCTGGCGGCTGCGTCAAGCGTCGGCAGCAGGGCGGCAGCGCCGGCCACGCGGGCCGCGCGCGCCTGCGCGATGCGGGCGTGCGCGGCCGCGATCGTGGGGCTGACCGTCTGGGACGATTCGATCAGCTGAACCAGCAGCGGATCGCCCTGTTGGCGCCACCACTGCGTCAAGTCGGTCAGTTGGCCGCGATGCGGCAATGGCGCCTGCCACTGCGGCGGCGCGCCCGCGTTCACTGATGGCGCGGGCGCCTGCACCGCGCAGGCGGCCTGGGCGAGTGTAATAACACCAGCCAAAAACTGTTGAAGTCGCTTCATGTTGCCCTTTTCTGGGTGCCAGCCATGGACCCGTGGACGAGGGCCATGGCTCCGGCATGTAGCAGTCGCGCTCGGATCGGGTCGATCACATTGCGCGTGATTGTAACCGCGTCTATCAACGCAATCTCCGTGCCGGCCAATGCGAGCCGGTACAGATTGTCGCGCCCGTCGGATGCTTGGGCTATGTTCCGCTCTGGCTGTGTTGCGACGGTTCGTTAAACAAGCGCATGGTTTTAATTTCATCGAGCAAGTCCACCAGCTTTAGCATGCTGACCGGCTTGACGAAATAGTGCTCGAAGCCGGCGTCAAAGGAGGTTTGCTTGTCAAATTGCCGGCCATATCCAGTTAGGGCAATCATGGTCGCGGGCGCCGTCAGTGCATTTGCGCGCAGGCGGCGAGCCAGTTCGTTGCCGTCCATGCCAGGTAAGCCAATATCGAGTAGGCAGACATCGGGCGGGTCCGCTTGTGCCCGTTTTAGCGCCAGATGCGGATCGTACTCGACCGTGACGGCATAACCGGCAGTTTCCAGTACCATCGCCATCGCGTCGGCGGCGTCGCAATTGTCGTCCACGACCAGCAGGTTCAAGGGCTTGGAGAGCATATGGCCGGTCGCGCCGTGAAGGCGCGCCTGCTCCTGCGCGGACTCGACATAGCGCGGCAAGACCAGCGTGACCGTCGCGCCTTTACCGGCTCCGTCGCTGAAGGCATCGACGTGACCGCCATGCAATTCTACCAGCCGCCTGACCAGCGCAAGTCCCAACCCCAACCCGCCTTGCGAGCGGTCGGATGAACGCTTCGCCTGGGAAAACAAATTGAAAACGTTGGGTAATAAGTGACTGTCGATGCCGATCCCGTTGTCAAGCACGCTGATGGCGACTTCATCGTCGCGCTGCTCAATGGCAAGGTTGATATCGCCGCCGACCGGCGTATATTTGGCGGCGTTTTGCAGCACATTCGTCACCACCTGGACCAGCCGTTTACGATCGCCCATCACCACGGCCGTGTTGAAGGGCGCCTTGAAGGTGAAATGATGCCGTTTCGAATCAATCAACGGGCGCACTTGCTCGATCGAGTCCAACACGACGTGGGTCAGATCGACCGCCTCGGTGTCGAGCACCACCAGGCCGCTGGTGACGCGCGAGACATCGAGCAAGTCGTCGATCAAGCTTGTCATGTGGGCCACCTGGCGCACGATGATTTCGCTGGCCCGCACCACCCGTTTGTCCGCTTGCGGCACCAAACTTAACAGCTGCGCCGCCGCGCTGATCGGCGCCAGTGGATTGCGCAGTTCGTGGCTCAGCATCGCCAAAAATTCGTTCTTGCGGCGATCGGCGTCGCGCAGCGCTTCCTCGGCCAGCTTGAGCTTGGTGATGTCGATCGCAACGCCCCGGACGCAGTAGGCATCACCGTTGTTGTTGCTCAATACCTTGCCATGGAAATTGAGCCACAACAGTTCGCCACTGTCGGGCCGGATAAAGCGGACATCTTCCTGATAGCTGCCGCGTTGTGCGATGGCGGCTTCGCTTGCCCGTTGCAGTCGTTGCAGGTCATCGGCATCGATGGC
>JANPCW010000068.1:0-4781 GCA_031431155.1 Janthinobacterium sp.
AGCATTGCCCTTCACAGGCGCCGCGAATAAGCAAGGAATCCATTTTTTTAGAGACCGGAGAAGACATGAATTACGCAGATTTCTACCAAGAGTCGATCGACCATCCACAAGCATTCTGGGAAAAAGAAGCAGGATTGATCGACTGGCATACGCCGTATGCGCAGGTGCTCGACTATTCCAAGGCGCCGTTTGCCAAATGGTTTGTCGGCGGCACCACCAATCTATGCCACAACGCGGTCGATCGCTGGGTAGCAACCCAGGGCGACCAAGCCGCGCTGATCGCCATTTCGACTGAAACCAATACCGAAAAAGTCTATTCCTTCACCGAGTTGCAGGCCGAAGTGAGCCGCATGGCCGCCATCATGCTGGCGCTGGGCGTGGGCAAGGGCGACCGCGTGCTCATTTACATGCCGATGATCGCCGAAGCGGCGTTTGCGATGCTGGCCTGCGCCCGCATCGGCGCGATTCATTCGGTCGTGTTCGGCGGTTTCGCGTCGCACAGCCTGGCCACCCGGATCGACGATGCGCAACCAAAACTGATTGTGTCGGCCGATGCCGGTTCGCGCGGTGGCAAGCCGGTGCCCTACAAACCCTTGCTGGACGCCGCCATCGAGCTGGCCAGCTACAAGCCTGCCAAGGTGCTGATGATCGACCGGGCCTTGGTGGCGATGGTGCCGGTGGCCGGGCGCGACGTCGATTACGCCACCTTGCGCGCGCAGTACATGGATGCCCAGGTGCCGGTCACCTGGCTGGAATCGAACGAGCCATCCTACATTCTGTACACCTCCGGCACCACCGGCAAGCCGAAAGGGGTGCAACGCGACGTCGGCGGCTATGCGGTGGCGCTGGCTTCGTCGATGAAGCATATTTTCTGCGGCAATCCCGGCGAAACCTATTTCTCCACGTCCGACATCGGCTGGGTGGTGGGACACTCGTATATCGTGTACGGCCCGCTGATCGCCGGCATGGCCACCATCATGTACGAAGGCTTGCCGACCTCGCCCGACGCCGGCATCTGGTGGAGCATCGTCGAGAAGTACAAGGTCACACGCATGTTTTCCGCACCCACAGCGGTGCGGGTATTGAAGAAGCAGCCGCCGGAATTGATGAAAAAGTACGACCTGTCGTCGCTCAAGGCGCTATATCTGGCCGGCGAGCCGCTCGACGAGACGACCTCGACCTGGATTTCAAGCGCGCTCGGCGTGCCGATCATCGACAACTACTGGCAGACCGAAAGCGGCTGGCCCATCCTGTCGATCGCCAAGGGAATCGAAGACAAGCCGACCAAGCTGGGCAGCCCGGGCGTGGCGGTGTACGGTTATCAGGTCAAGATACTCTCCGAGTCCACCGGCGAAGATTGTGCTGCCAACGAAAAGGGCGTGGTCGTGATCGAAGGGCCGTTGCCGCCCGGCTGCATGCAGACCGTGTATGGCGATGATGCGCGCTTCCTATCGACCTACTGGAGCACGATCAACGGCAAGCAAGTCTATTCCACCTTCGACTGGGGCATCCGTGATGCGGATGGCTATTATTTCATTCTCGGGCGCACCGATGACGTGATCAACGTCGCCGGCCACCGCTTGGGTACCCGTGAAATCGAAGAGAGCATTTCGAGCCACCCGAACGTGGCCGAAGTGGCGGTGGTTGGGGTGGAGGACAAGCTCAAGGGACAGGTCGCAGTCGCCTTCGTGATTTTGAAACATGCTGAAGCGGTCAACTCGCCGGAAACCAGGCAGGCGCTGGAAAAGGAGATCATGGGTGTCGTCGACAAGCAATTGGGCGCCGTGGCCCGTCCGGCGCGTGTCGTGTTCATCAATAGCCTGCCGAAAACCCGCTCCGGAAAGCTGCTGCGGCGCTCGATCCAGGCCATCTGCGAAGGGCGCGATCCGGGCGACTTGACCACCATCGACGATCCAAGCTCGCTGCAGCAAATCAAGGGCGCGCTGGCGCTGTAGCGCTTCGCTGCGGCCCTATTTCTTGTCGGTGTCGGTCGAGAAGTTCAGTTCCGGCGCCGGCTCTTCCTGGGTCGCGCCGGGCGTGGCAGGCGCGGTGGGCGCGTCAATCTTCAGTTCCAGCTGCTCGGTCATGTCGACCTTTTTCTCGACCGATACCAGGCGCGGGAATGCGATGATCAGGGCCACCATGATGACCTGGATGCACACGAATGGAATCGCGCCCCAGTAGATGTCGGAGGTTTTCACTTCCTTGGGCGCGACCGAGCGCAGATAGAACAGCGCGAATCCGAATGGCGGATGCATGAACGACGTCTGCATGTTCACGCCCAGCAGGACGCCAAACCAGATCAGGTCGATCCCCAGCTTGTTGGCCACCGGGCCCACCAGCGGCACCAGAATGAACGCCAGTTCAAAAAAATCGAGGAAGAACGCCAGCAGGAAAAACATGACGTTGACCACGATCAGGAAGCCGGTGATGCCGCCCGGCAGGCCGGTGAGCAAGTGCTCGACCCACAGGTCGCCATTGACGGCACGAAACACCAACGAGAACACGGTCGAGCCGATTAGGATGAAAATGACAAAGCAGGACAGGCGCGTGGTCGAGTTCATCGCCTGCCTGAGCAAGCTCCAGGACAGGCGGCCATTGCTCAGCGCCAGGATAATGGCGCCGGCGGCACCCATCCCGCCGCCTTCGGTCGGGGTCGCAATGCCGACGAAGATCGTCCCCAGCACCAGGAAAATCAGGGCCAGCGGAGGGATCATCACGAACACGACCCGTTCGGCCATGCGCGAGAGCAGGCCGAATTTGAGCGAACGGTTGGCCAGTGCGAACAGGAAGGCGCCGATGATCCCGACGGCGCCGGAGAAAATGCCCAGTTCGTCGGCCGCCAGCGTCGGATGGCTGGCGCCGTAGACCTTGGCAAAGGCAAAGGCGGCCGCTGCTGCGCCGGCCACCAGGACCAGCAGCGAGACGGCGCCGCTGTCGCCATTGGGCTGGCGCAGGTTGCGCGCTTCGATCGGCAGCGCAGGCACATACGTCGGCTTGAAAATCGATACCGACAGCACGTAACCGGCATACATGGCAGTCAACAGTAGGCCTGGCAAGAACGCGGCCTTGTACATGTCGCCGACCGAACGGCCCAGTTGGTCGGCCATCACGATCAGGACCAGCGACGGGGGAATGATCTGGGCCAGGGTGCCGGAGGCGGCGATGACGCCGGTGGCCAGTTTTTTGTCGTAACCATAGCGCAGCATGACCGGCAGCGAAATGAGGCCCATCGAAATCACCGATGCGGCCACCACGCCGGTGGTCGCGGCCAGCAGGGCGCCCACGAAAATGACGGCATACGCCACGCCGCCGCGGATCGGCCCGAATAGCTGGCCGATCGTGTCGAGCAAATCCTCGGCCATGCCCGAGCGTTCCAGGATCAGTCCCATGAAGGTGAAGAAGGGGATCGCCAGCAGGGTGTCGCTGGCCATGATGCCGAAAATCCGGTTCGGCAGCGCCTGCAGCAGTTCCGGTTTCAGCAGCCCCAGCTCGATGCCGACCAGGCCGAAAAACAGGCCGTTGGCGGCCAGCGAGAAGGCCACCGGGAAGCCCGACAGCAGAAATATCACCAGTGCTCCGAACATGATCGGCGCCAAGTTCGCAATAATAAATTGTTCCATGTCTGTTTTGTCCGCTCGTTTTTATTGGTTATTGCTGGTGTGGCATTGCGAATCAGTCCAATTTATTGGCGGCCTTAATCGCTTCGATCTCTTCCTCCGGCGTGGCCACGTGCCTGGCGAACTCGTGGCCGTCGATTTTCCCGGCCAGGAAAGCGATGCGCTTGATGATTTCCGAGACCGCCTGCAGGCTAAGCAGCAGAAAGCCGAGCGGCACCAGCAGCTTGGCCGGCCACACGATCAGGCCGCCCGCGTTGCTCGACATCTCGGCGCTTCGGATCGAGATCTGGGCAAAGGGAATGCCGAAGTAAAGGATCAGCAGGCAGACCGGCAGCATGAAGACGACGAAACCGAACAAGTCGAGCCAGACCTGGGTGCGTTTCGAGAACCTGTGCACGATCACGTCGATGCGCACATGCTCGTCGCGCTTGAGGGTATAGGACGAGGCCAGCATGAACATCGATGCGAACAGGTACCACTGGATCTCAAGCCATGCGTTCGAGCTCATATTGAAGCTGTAGCGCACCAGTGCATTGCCCGCACAAATGATGACGGCGGCCAGTAGCGCCCAGCTGACGGCCCCCGCAATTTTTTCATTGAGCCCATCGATGAGGCGTGAAAGTGACATGAACATGCTGCCTGTCTCCGTAAGCGGACGTGTGCCGTCTTTGAAAAGGTTAGTGTTGCTTGGCCAGTTGGGCGCGCACGCGCGCGATCGCGGCCCGCACCTGGCGCGGCGCGGTGCCCCCGATATGGTCGCGCGCCGCCACCGAACCTTCCAGCGTCAGCACCTCGAATACATCGGGTTCGATCAGGGTTGAGAACTGGCGCATCTGTTCCAGGCTCAGGTCGGCCAGGTCACAGCCGACATCGACGCAGGAGCGCACCGCGCGCGCCACGGCTTCGTGCGCATCGCGGAACGGCAAGCCTTTCTTGACCAGGTAATCGGCAAGGTCGGTCGCGGTCGCGTAGCCTTGCAGGGCTGCGGCGCGCATCGCATCGGGCTTGACCGTGATTCCGCCGGCCATGTCGGCGAAGATGCGCAAGGTGTCCTGCACCGTGTCGACCGTGTCGAACAGCGGTTCCTTGTCTTCCTGGTTGTCCTTGTTGTAGGCCAGCGGCTGGCCTTTCATCAGGGTCAGCAAGCCGATCAGGTGGCCG
>JANPCW010000069.1:0-3448 GCA_031431155.1 Janthinobacterium sp.
CGCGGCACCGACGTGGCGCGCGAAGCGGCTTCGCTGGTGCTGCTCGATGACGACTTCGCCTCGATCGTGCACGCGGTCCGCCTGGAGCGGCGCATCTTCGAGAACTTGCGCAAATCGATGTCCTACATCCTCGCGGTGCACGTACCGATCGCTGGCATGGCGCTGCTGCCGGTGCTGCTGGGCTGGCCCGCGCTGCTGTACCCGATGCACATCGCCTTGCTGGAGCTGATCATCGACCCGGCCTGCTCGCTCGCGTTCGAAAACGAGCCGGCCGAAGCGGACCTGATGGAGCGCCCGCCGCGCGCCGCCGGCGCCCCGCTGTTCGGCGGCGCCACGCTGTGGCTGGCCCTGCTGCAAGGCCTGGGCGTGCTGGCCGTGGTGCTGGGTGCTTTTGCCTGGGCCGATAACCGCTTGCCGGAAGCGCAGGCGCGCGCCTTCGCCTTCGCGACGCTGGTGAGCGCCAACCTGGCGCTGATCTTTTCCAACCGCTCGCGCAGCGGGGCCCTGTGGACATCGCTGCGCGCGCCCAACCGGACCTTGTGGCTGGTGGTGGGCGCCGCGTTCGCGCTATTGCTGGTGGCGCTGTACCTGCCATGGGCCGCAGGCATGCTGCGCTTTTCCGCGCTGGCGCCCCATGAGCTGGCGGCCGCCTGCGCGCTCGGGCTGGCGAGCGTGCTGTGGTTCGAGGCAATCAAATGGTTACGCCGCGCCGACACGCGCTGAGCGGCCCGGCAGCCCGCAGCGGGGGCGGGAAGGCGGAGGTCGAGCCATCGCGTTCGCAGTTCGCCGCCCTCTTCTGGTCACACAGGAATAGCAACCGTTTGTTGAGATAAAAGCCTACAATTGATATTACCCTATGGAAATTTAGACGGTTGCGCAAACCGGCTAACGACCAGGTAATTTCAATTGAGGCAATGGTGGATAGTCACGACGCAGCGGCGAAGGCAGAAGTTGAATATGCCAAAAGAAAGCCGCTCTATTTCTCGGTGAACGTCAAGTTCGGGATTGCGCTTGCCTGCTCCATCGCCTGGACTACGTTTTCCGTCTACGCTGCCCGTTACTGGTTCGATCAGCTGTCCGGCCATATCGGGCTGGTGCTGGCCGGCACCGTCATCATGGGTATCGCGATCATTCCTGGCTTTATGAATGCGTTCCTGTTTTCCAGCCTGATCCTGGACCGCCGGCCAAAACGCACCAAACTGAACGTTTATCCGGCGCTCACGATCCTGACTGCCGCCTACAACGAACAAGCCACGATCATCGAGACCTTGAACGGCATCGAGCGCCAGCACTACAGCGGGCCGCTGGAAGTGATCGTGATCGATGACGGCTCGACCGATGCGACGGCGGCGCTGCTGGTCGCGCATCAGGCGCACTACCCGTGGCTCAAAGTGATCAACGTCGCTCGCAACGGCGGCAAATCGAGGGCGCTCAATTTGGGGCTCGCGCAATCGCGCCATGATTTGATCGTCACGCTTGATGCCGATTCATTCCTGCACCGGGATTCATTGCAAAGCATCGTCGAACGCTACATGGAAGACCCGAAAAATACCCGCGCCATCGCCGGCACCGTGTTGGTCCACAACTCGCGCGAAAGCTGGATTACCAAGGCCCAAGAATGGGATTACTTTCATGGCATTTCCGCGATCAAGCGGGTGCAATCGCTGTTTCAGGGAACCCTGGTGGCGCAAGGCGCCTTTTCGATCTACAGCAAGGCAATCTTGATCGAAGTGGGCGGCTGGCCCGACGGCGTGGGGGAAGACATCGTGCTGACCTGGGCCATCCTGAATGCCGGTTACCGGGTTGGCCACAGCGAGGATGCCTGCGTATTTACCACCGTGCCCGCTACCTTGAAGCAATTTAGCCGCCAGCGCCAGCGCTGGTCGCGCGGCACCATCGAGGCCTTCAAAAAGCATCCCGGCATCTTGATCACGCCCCGCCTGTCGACCTGTTTCATTTACTGGAATTTGCTGTTTCCCCTGCTCGACATGATTTTTACGCTCAGCTTCATTCCCGGCCTGGTGCTGGCCTTGTTCGGCCATTACTGGATTGCCGGCCCAATGACCCTGGCCCTGATCCCGCTCGCCATGGGGATGAATTACCTGATGTTTACAACCGAAAAAGCCATGTTCGACAGCCGGGGGCTCCGGGTGCGCCGCAACATCGAGGGCTTCATTATTTATGCGCTCGGTTATAACTTGATCATGCAACCGGTTAGTTTTCTCGGCTATCTTTCCGAAATGCTGAATCTGAAAAAGAACTGGGGAACCAAATGAAACGGACGCGCTGGCTGGCAAGTGCGGCATGGGTGAGTGCGGCGTCTCTGGCATCGCTGGCATCCTTGGCATCCTTGGCATCCGCGGCCGGTTCAGTCGCACAGACGGCAGGCAGTGGAGAGAACGTCTCCGCAGGCGCAGGCGCGGCCCTGTTTGCGTCGCGCGACAATGAACGCTTCAGCACGCAGCGCGTGGCGCTGGAATATTTGCCGACATACACCCATGCGCAATTTTTTAGCGCGGTGCGGTATACCGATCATCGCTACCAGCAAGATGGCTGGTCGCGCAGCGCCCGGCAACTGAGCTTCGTGCATCGACAGACCGATCCTGCCAGCGCCAATGGCTGGCAGCTGGATGCCGGTCTGTTGCGCCAGCGGCACCACGATTTGCTCACCGTCGATGCAAACTATCGCGCCGCGCTGACGCCGCGCAGCAGCGTGGAAGTGTTCGTCAGCCGGGACTCGGTCGAGACGGCCGCCGCGCTCGACGCCGGCATCCATTTTAGCTTTGGCGGCGTGGCGCTCGATCAGGTATTGAACCCCAAGCTCACGTTGGTCGGGCTGGCCGGCATACAACGTTTTTCCGATGGCAACGGGCGCAATCACGGCCGCCTCAAGCTCATTTTCCAGCCTGATACCGATCTTGGCCTGACCTTGCAAGCCCGTTACCGGATCTACACCAGTTCCAGCGCCGATGTGGCAGGCGCCTACTTCAATCCGGACCGGTACCAAGAGGCGATGCTGGCCGTCGGCTGGCGTCAAAAGGTAAATGGCTGGCGGGCCGGCCTCGTCGCCGGTGCGGGGCAGCAGAAAGTGGCGTCCGATCCCGGCGCACCCACGCGCTTGCTGGAACTGGATCTGCAAAGCCCGGCAAGCAAGAAAAATCAATCTCTACGCGCGCGCGCCGGGATCAGCCAGAGCGCTTCGTTTGGCGGACCAAACTATCGCTACCAATATGTGCAGGGGGAGTGGATTGTGCCGTTTTGAGCTGGGTACGCGCCACACCGGCAGCCTGTCGGACGCGTGTCACGAACACAAACGAGAGCTTGTGATGCTGTATTGAAGATGGGAGTTGGCCTCCCGAAGTCGGCTTGCAGGAGCTGGCTCCAAACCACGCAGTGCTGCTGTGATCAAAAGTTGCGGTAGTGAGCAACTGTGGAAAAGGCATCGTAA